>JAGWGA010000100.1 GCA_028867675.1 Nitrososphaerota archaeon
GGAGCAGTTCAGACACAAGGCGTATTGAAACTAATTCTTAGTGCAAGTGGACAAGGCGGTGTCTTGATAACACTCAAGCCAAAAACAAAATAAATTCATGTCATATCATAATACAAAATTTGTTCGCCTATGAAAAACACGTATGTCTCATAATTGCATGTCAAAACAGTTAAAATTATCTTCATGATATAACATTATAACTTGGTAAAACCAATTCCAGAAGGATATCATGCTGTGACACCAACCTTGACAGTAAGAGGCGCGTCAAATGCAATAGAATTTTACAAGAAAGCATTTGGTGCCCAAGAATTAATGCGATTCCTAGGTCCTGATGGAAAATCCATCATGCATGCAGAAATCAAGATAGGAGATTCTCGAATCATGCTAAATGACGAAGTTCCACAAATGAAGTGTCTGTCACCGCAGTCAGTAGGAGGAGTAAGCAGTGGAATTTTCTTGTATGTTGATAATGCAGATGATGTTTTTAACAAGGCAGTCTCTGCTGGTGCAAAGGTACTCATGCCAATAATGGATGCATTTTGGGGAGACAGATCAGGTGGAATCGAGGATCCATTTGGCCACAGATGGACCATTTGTACACACAAAAAAGACATGACCCAGGATGAAATTGCAAAGGCTGCAGAAGAATTTATGAAGTCAATGAAAGGCACTTGCTAAGTTTGTAGTTTTCTTTTCTGCTTGCA
>JAGWGA010000101.1 GCA_028867675.1 Nitrososphaerota archaeon
CCTTACACCAGTGTACTTGTTACCGCAGATATATCTTCAATTATTTTGTACATTAATTTGTGTCTGATAGTATCACCTATGCAAAAACAGATGTAATTACCTCATCAGATATTCCTACAGTCATTTGTTTTGGCACAAGAAAGATCTTGCACCAGAACTTCTCTCGTTTAATTGCTGTCCCAAAAATTGCATTGAAGAGGTGGCACAATCCAACCCACGTAAAAGTAGAACTTGTAGAACAAAATAATGAGCGATTCATCAAGTTGACTCCGATTGAGAATAAAGATCTGGAAGACATATGAAAAGAGTAAATACTACAAATCCGCTTGTTATGGCAGATGAGGACTGCATTGTGCAGTCTGATGTGGGAAACAAAATGACAAAAAAACTACATTACATCACTACTGCCAAACAACAAACACCAACCAAAAAAGAAAGACTTCTTGCAAACCCAGATCTGAAGCGTTGGTATGCCAACATAGCAAGGGGAAGTCCATTGACTGCAGAGATGAGGCTTCGCAGAATATCGCACTTCTGCGAAGTAAACAAGACAACTCCAATAGAATTTGCAGAACTTGGGCTCAAAAACCTTCGAGCGGTAACTGACCTGATTCAGGATCACATATCGTGGATGGAGGAGAAAAAACATGCACCCGGCTATATTGACAGCACACTTACTGCACTCAAGTCTTGGCT
>JAGWGA010000102.1 GCA_028867675.1 Nitrososphaerota archaeon
GCATACCAACGATATACGATGAGTAGATACAAAAATACTCCTAAGAATGGAACAAGTAATAACGGCGAAGCTATAATGGGAATTAAAAAAAGTCTTAATGTACTTACCAAATCACATAATTTACTTTTGTGATGTATAATAGATTTGTTTAGAATTGTATTCTAAAAGATATATATTCATTTTTTCAAGAAATTTCTAAAATTTTCTATGCTGAACTGATACTTCTATTAAACTAGAAAAATGTACGTGTTTTTTTGCTTTACAGTTTATGGGAAATTTCTTTTTGCGTGTGTGAACTAAATATTGGGCATAAAGTTGATTTGTATAATCAAACATTAAAAGCTCAATATATCCTAGGCACAAAAGAGATTCATGATTCAACACATTTGTAATTCTGCTAAGATTTCAATTCATCAAGAAAGTCAGTCTTTCACCCTCACTTGACTCACCATGCTCACCAGAACGAATTTTGCTCTCAGTTATAGGTTATTGAGCTTCGGCTATCTTGTGACTTGACTAATCAATAGATTCACCGCTTTTTGCCTTATTTTGTTCATTATTATCAAAAAATGAGGGTGGTGAGGATGGTTCAATTGGTACACTAGGTTCACTTTGTAGTGTATCAGGTGTACCATGTGTACCAACATAGATGTGATGCTCTAATGGCAGTTCTAACCCATACTTTTTGATCAAA
>JAGWGA010000103.1 GCA_028867675.1 Nitrososphaerota archaeon
TTTTAATACTATCGGGCATTTCAATAACTGTAGGATCACTTGAAACAAGTTTTATTATAATATCATGATCAGAGTATGTCGGTATTTGTTGACCATCCAACAATTCAATTGAGAACATACTTTGAAGTCCAGCGGTAATTTTTTCCGGATAATCAAATTCTATTGATTGTGGATTCACAGATGTGCCATCTATTGAAAAAGTTGAAGAGAACACCGGAGATATAACCGATAAGCTTTGTAAACCATCTTTGAGCAATGTACCATCAGACAATAGAATTGATTGGTCTTTGTGTAATACCAGTGTCTCTGTTTGAATAGAATCAGATGGAGATACCATCAACGGTAAATCACTAGTAGAAAAACTAAGGGCGTTATTCTTTGTTATATAATATGCAATGGGGATTTTTGTATGAGTGAGAACTTTGGGAAGTAATGATTCAGATTTTAAGGAATTCGAATCTACTGCAATTGAGCTTATTGACTGGGTCACAATTTGTGGATTGTCAGTTACAACATCAAGTGTAACAGGATTTGCAGTTTTTCCAACTTGTGCAAATACAAGTGCAGCCTGCGAACCTTTGTCCATCTGTGTATCATATGTTGAAACAACTGACGGATCAGACGAATCAATTTTAATTTGCATGTTATCTTTTGCAATAAGCATTTTTCCAGATGGATCTTCAAGATGT
>JAGWGA010000104.1 GCA_028867675.1 Nitrososphaerota archaeon
TACTAGGCTTTGGAAGAGAAAGCGATTTTACTGTCTTCAATGCAGTAGTAAATTCATAGATCTAGTCAAAAAAGATACTGATGAGGGAACATGTACTTATTGTTAAGAATAGGATGATGGAAAATACCTTCAGAATTTTATGGAATTGAGATTGATGCAGATGAAAAATGGATAAAACCTTAATTCAAAATACGCGTAAATAATAGAAATCTATGACAAAATTACAAGCACTTGGAATTATTTCTCTTCTCATATTTGCAATAACATTGCTTTACACAATCTATGCGATGTGGAAAGGTGATTCTATTGAAAGTGTTGAACCTGTTATAGTAATGATGTTAGTTTCTGTAGGTCTCGGAGGATTATTTGTTTACTCGAGCAAACCAAAACAATGATTGGTTTGAAGATTTGAAAGATATCAATGATGGAAAGATGATGGATTCTCTGCCTATTTCTATGAATTACTTTAAGAAAAATTAATCAACCTTGTTTACGACCTCTAAGAATTACACTATGAATTCCCAAATTTCTTTTGTATTTGTCAATGTATTCGTTCAGATTTAGTAATGAGACTTACAGGACTTGTTTGGGTTTAGACTTGTGAGAGTCTGACAATGGCTGAGTGGTTGTACAATGAGAGCGTAAGATTTTAGGTCAAGTACAAACCATAATCAATGTGCTGAGAA
>JAGWGA010000105.1 GCA_028867675.1 Nitrososphaerota archaeon
TATTTATATAATTATCATTTTTCATAAAAATGTAGGGGTAACCAAAATATGGATTATGAAGATCAGAAGCATATTGTCTAAACTCCTGATGGAATCTGAAAGACATGAATTGGCAGAATATAATTGCATTTCATAAAAATCAAACCGAATTTATCATATCGTACCTTTTCATGATTTTATGCGCAATGAAACTCAAACTAGCAGATTGTAGACGTTAATCCACCCGAGTCCATACATCTGTTTTCAGGGGGCCCTGTTTTTGAAGGACTCACTACAATTGATTCTACTGACTCCGTCGGGCCGCCAAATTGTTCTAGCGGACACCTTTTTGACAATTACTTTACTGTTTGGTAGAATTCAGACATACTGTCAGCCTTCTGTTACCAATTGTTCAAACTCGTCTGCAAGAGAACCGCTTCCAACTAAGATATTCTGAAAATATTTGCCTATGATTATGACTATTCTTTGTATAATGGCATTAGGATGGAGTATTTTTGGTAGCCATGTAAAGCTGATTTTATTAAAAATTCATGAAAGGAGTTTTGTAGCGATCCTTGTGGGAACTCGAAAAGTAAAGAATAAAAAAGGTTTAGAGTTTACTGCCTTTCACTTCGGCAATAAGCAGATCACGTAACAATCCGGCATGTTTTTCCTCATCAATTCTTATTGTTTCCCATGCTGTTT
>JAGWGA010000106.1 GCA_028867675.1 Nitrososphaerota archaeon
TCATTTTCTAGTGTAGACATTCTCCTTTCCAATTTGTCTACTCTCCTATCATCAGCATCTGCTCTTTTTTTTAACTTTGCTAGTCTTCTTTCCTGTTGTTGTTCATGCTGTTTGTTGGTTAATTTTACCATATTCGTGACTACATCTTCAATAAACTTAAAGATTTAGCAATTCTATTCTTCATCCTTTGATTCTTCCCCATTATCTACCTCACAACCATAAGGACATTCTACTGCATCGTTCTTCGATTTTACTATACCTAGAAACTCATTCCAGCATACAGTGCAGATTAACTTGATTCTACGCCATTTTCTAGCCTTATAGTACATGGCTTGAAGTTGATTTACCCTCTCAGTTCTGAAATTTCCCTCATCATCATAGTAATAGATGAACCAATGCCTCTTTGTATCTGATTTATGTCGGTGATTTCCTCTGTGAATGTAAGTTTTAGATACGGAAACTACTCTTTTCATGATACCTCTATGATACTTCAATGAAGTATATCTTAAACACAGATTATTACACAAATCATAATCTGATTTTATTAAGATGCAATGCTGTTTACAATTGTAAACAGATGTCTAGAACAGTCTCGGCAAGAATCAAACCTGAAATGCATGACACGATAAGAGACAGATGCAACAAGGTCGGTTGCAGTATCAATGACTACATTGAAGC
>JAGWGA010000107.1 GCA_028867675.1 Nitrososphaerota archaeon
GATAAGGAAAACGATATGTCGTCCACTCTATTTGCACCTGCTCCAACTGCTGAATCTATAACCTTTCCAGTCAAAGATAGATTGGTTGTCTTGATAAACAAAGTGTTGGAGGCTTTGTATCCAGTAAGTATTGTTTTCTGAATTCCAGTCATTGGATCTGGTACAGAATAGTTGTACACTGGATAGATGTTAAAACTTGCAGTACTCATCTCGTCTTTTGTAATTCCAAGACTTGTGACTGCAGTTACAACCGAGTCCATTGCTTGAGAATTTGCAGATATTGCATCTTGTGCAGTCTTTGCTTCAGTATCAACACCAAACTGTAATGTTACAATATCTGGAGATATTGAAGTTGTTGCAGTTCCAGTTACAGTAATTGTTTTTTCATTTGTAGTTAAAGAAACTGGCACCTGTTGTCCATATGCTTTATCTTGCGATGTCTGCATGCTAGCAACAACTACTGTTGAAACAATTGCAATAACAGCAAGTGTTGCAAGCATGATTTTTGTTCTGTTTGTTGTCATTACATCATAATGAAATGCAGCACATATAGGCTTTGATTAAATTTGAATTTAATCTAATTTTATAGAAAATAATTACAACATATGTTTCTCCATGATTTTTCGTGGTTACGATTGGTGAAATGGATTCCGGTGTTTATGCAAAAACACCGGTGG
>JAGWGA010000108.1 GCA_028867675.1 Nitrososphaerota archaeon
TGATATGTTGTATGTGATTAATCCCCTTTTGGAACTAGAATAGATGAAAACTCTGTTACTTTCAAGTTTGTTGATTATTACATTATTTACTACAAATGTTGTCTGGGCTGATCTTCCACCTCATACCAGTCTCAAGGCCGAAATACCTCAAACAACATATTCCTACAAAGCAAGTAATGGCACCACTGTAGTACTAGGTGAGGTTCAAAATGACAACGATGTTCCAATCGGTAAGGTGGTTGTATACGTCAAATTCATGAACGGCGATGGAACTAATATCATAGAATCCAAAACTGGAACAACACTTCTCCAAGTAATTCCTCCTCATGGTACATCTCCATTTATGATCTATTCTACACAATCTGATCCATCAATTGCTACTGTCCAAGTAAACATGGGACCATTTGACTCTGCATCCATAAAACAGCAGGCATTGGATATTTCACCAGGGCTTTTACAAGTCTCTGATAAACTGGTTCTTTCTGGTAACGTGCATAATAATGGTGTACAAAAATCGCTCAACACCAAAGTCTATCTGATTTTGTATGATGCATTTCAACGGGTAGTTAGAACAGGAGTGTCTAATCCAATTGATGTTGATTCTGGAAAAGATTCACAATTCAGTGTTACTGCAGATTTAGATCCTAGAGCAACATCATATGTGCTTGTTGCAGA
>JAGWGA010000109.1 GCA_028867675.1 Nitrososphaerota archaeon
GGATTTTTAGATTTATCAACGTCACTTTGAAAGTAGGTGAATTTAGTGATATTAGTTTGCAACGTACATACCTTCTCTCTTATCCAAAATTTTTGGCTCTATCCAGCAAAGACCATCAAGTATCAGTTCCACAATACCTGCCTTTAGCTCACTTTGCACAAGATCTGAAATTATTAGATTGTTATTAGAAATTTCATATTTCCTAGTTTCTTGTACAAAGATTTCCTGATCAGAAATAATCTTTTGATATACAGTAGTGACTAAATTCAGTAGAGAACTAAAGTTCTTCAATTGATTATCATATGATGTTTGTGTACTATTTGAGTACAAAATTGCTTGTGAGACTTGGAATGATTTGCCAACAAATTCTTTCTTTATCAAATCAAAGATACTTGGATCTATATCTTTTAGATATTCTAACGATGTGTCTTTAATAGAAGTAGAGATCAGGTTTTTAAGAATTTTAGAGCGATTTTCGGAAGTATCATCAAGCTCAGCAAGTTCAAATTTCACAGATTGTTCGATTGAAAAAATATCACAAGGCCTAGGTATTGCCAAAATGTTATGAATTATAGTTCGCGTTCTTTCTGCTTCTCCAACAAGTAGTTCTAAACTGTGTATCCCCATTCTCACACTAACCCCCTTGTCTTGATTAATCTCACTGCTCTGACGAG
>JAGWGA010000010.1 GCA_028867675.1 Nitrososphaerota archaeon
AAGAATTGTTTAAAGTTAGACTTGAGTGTACCGTTAAATGGGATCTTTGTAAATGTGTCTCCCTTTGGATCAACAATATCAATTTCTCCAGCTTCTGTTGGTTGTAATCCACTTACTATCATGAAGATATTCTCTCCTAATTTGTATTGATTCTTATTAATTGAGAATGGTCCTGATACAACCCATTTCCACTGTCTGGACTCTAAATCTTGTTGTTGATAATAAGAATAAACTGCTGCTGCAACTATGCCTGCTATTATGATTAATCCGATTATTTTTCCTAGATGTTTCTTCTTTTTTGATCTTTGTTTTATTTTCAATTTTCGAGTTACGTTCTAATGTTATCATTAATATTTCTTCTACTTGTAAAAAATGCATAAAATCTCTTGATTTACAAAATTTTCAAGTTCTACTTTTTTTACCATTGGAGATCTTTTCTAGAATTATGTCAAAATTTGTATTAATTTTCACTTAATCCTGATGTTTCCTAAATTAAGTATCACTTAACTTAATATTAGGATTTTTTATCTACTATTTTATAAAGTTAGAGTTATCTTGGGAAAAATAAAATTTCTACAATGTAGAGAATGTAAAAAGGAATACGAACCTACATTCAAGTACATTTGTGAAGAATGCTTTGGTCCTCTTGATGTATGTTATGATTTTCCAACTGTAGACAAGAATACTTTTTCAAATCGTGAACATACGTACTGGAGATATCATGAACTTTTACCAATTGAATCAAAATCAAATATTGTAAGTATTGGTGCTGGAATGACTCCATTGATTAAAGCAGAAAAATTAGGTAAATCGCTTGGTCTGAATAATCTTTACATAAAAAACGATTCAGTAAATCCTACATTTTCATTTAAAGATAGACCTGCAGGAATAGCAGTATCAAAAGCAAAAGAATTTGGTCTTTCTGCAGTAGGATGTGCATCAACAGGAAACCTTGCATCAGCTACAGCTGCTCATGCAGCAAAAGGCGATTTTCCATGTTACATATTTGCACCCAGTGACATCGAACATGCAAAGATAACACAAGCTCTCTCTTATGGTGCTAATTTCATTTCTGTAGATGGAACATATGATGACGCAAATCGGATTGCTGCACAGATAGGTGATAGTAAAGGTATAGGTATAGTAAACATAAACATGCGTTCGTATTATGTAGAAGGTTCAAAGACATTAGCTTATGAAGTGGCAGAACAACTTGACTGGAAAGTTCCAGATCAACTTATTGTGCCAGTTGGTAGTGGTGCAATGCTAAATGCAATTTGTAAAGGCTTTGAAGAATTAGAAAATATTTCTTTAATTAATCAAGTTTCTAATATGCATATGATTGCAGCTCAGCCACATGGATGTGCACCTATTGTTAATGCCTTTAAGAAAAAACTTTCACAAGTAACTCCTGTAGAAACTCCTGATACAATAGCCAAAAGTTTAGCGATAGGTGATCCTGGAGATGGACAGTATGTACTAAGACGTCTGAAACAATACAACGGTTTTGCTGAAGAATCAAACAACAAGGAAATTTTGGATGCTATTCTTTTGCTAGCTAGAACTGAGGGCATATTTACAGAGCCTGCAGGTGGTGTTTCTATAGCAGTCTTGAAAAAGATGGTTGATGAAGGAAAAATCGACAAGAACGATTGTACTGTGTGTTATGTTACTGGAAATGGTCTAAAAACAACAGAAGTCATGATGGAAGTACTTCCAAAGCCTCAAGTGATGCAGGCTGATGTAGGCAAAATTTCGGCTTTGGTGAGATAAATGACAAATATCAAATTTACAATTCCATCGGTACTAAACAAAGGCGGGGGAGAAAAGAAAGTAGACTTGGTAGCTACTACTCTATCTGAAGCATTTGCAAAAATCTCCGAACAATTGGGCGATGAATTCAAAAGACGTGTTCTTAATCCAGATGGTTCTCCCAGATCTCTCATTAACATATACATCAATGGAAAAAATATGCGCTTTTCAGGAGGAATGGGAACAACACTAAAGGATGGAGATGAGATTTACATATTGCCTGCAGTAGCTGGCGGATCTGAACTCTCAAGTAGAGACCTTGAAAAATATTCAAGACAAGTAATGCTTGAAGAAATTGGTTATGAAGGCCAACTCAAACTAAAAAAAGCAAAAGCATGTGTAGTTGGAGTAGGCGGACTTGGTAATCCTATAGTGACACGACTAGTTGCTATGGGAATTGGTACGATAAGAATTGTTGATAGAGATGTAATTGAATTATCAAATCTACATAGACAAACAATGTTTGATGAATCTGATATTGGTCAAGTCAAAGTTGAGGTAGCGGCAAAAAAATTAAAAAAAATGAATTCTGATGTTATTATTGAAGCATTACCTGTTTCTGTAAATGACTATACTGCATTAGATGTAGTTGAGGGATGTGATGTTGTAATAGATGCCCTTGATAGTGTTAATGCAAGATATTCTCTTAACAAGGCTTGTATCAAAAAAAATATTCCATTTGTAACAGGAGCAGCAGTAGGAGTTTCAGGTCAGGTGTTTACTATTTTGCCACATCAAACTGCATGTTATCATTGTATTTTTCCATCACTAGATGAAAATTCTATGCCTACATGTAGCACAGAAGGAGTTCATCCCTCAATACTATCAATTGTTGGGGGAATTGAAGTAGCAGAAGCCGTCAAAATCATAATAGGCAGACCTCCAACATTGACAAATAAGTTACTCTACATTGATCTTGACAATTTGGATTTCAATACTGCTGCTTTCAACAAAGTAGATGAATGTCCTGAATGCGGTTCTGGTAAACACGAAGAATTACCAACCCAGGAGCTTATTGTCGAAGAATTATGTGGACGTAATAGAGGAAAACGTACTTTTTCTATTACTCCTACAACGATGATTGAGATTGATGTTCCAAAGATAACCAGTATTGCATCTGAGAAAGGCTTCAAAGTACAAAATCAAGGTGAACTTGGATTATCAATTTCTACTAATGATATCTATGTAAGTTTCTTGAAACGTGGTTCAGCTGTAATTGTGGGAGAAAAAGATGAAAATTCAGCTATTGTGTTATACAAGAAATTAGTTAATGCATAGTAATTTTTTCTGAAATCTATTTTATTTTCATTACTTCAACTAATTTCAAATAAGGATCTTCCATTGACAATAAAACTTTTTTTGCTTTTTCTTTATTTGCTTTGTTATAGTTTAACATTTTTTCAATTAATGTAGAAATTTTCTTTGGATTTGTTTCTCTCTTTACTAATCCTATACGAACAAGATATTTCTCAATAGGATTTGGTACTGCATCGTATGATATTGTTGGCACTCCCATTAAAGCAGCTTCTGCAGTCATAGTGCCTCCGGAACCAATGAAAAGATCTGTAATCTTAAGAAGTGATTTTCCATCTACAACTTTATCCATGATAGTAATTTTTTTACCAAATTTCTCTTTCAGTCTGGCCTTTTGCGAATCATATCTAGCTAAAACTATGACATTATGAGACTCTGATTTCTTACTAACTTCCTGAATTATGTTATCACTATATGTCTTTCCTAAAATGTATGCAGCTTCTGATTCTTCTGGTCTAATTACAATCGTCTTCTTTGTTCTATCAAAATTTATATTTTCAATTCTTGATTTTTCCTTTACAATTACAGAGGCATCAATAGCTTTGTAGTGAATAATGTCTTTTTTTGAGATTCCGTATTTTACAAATTCATTCTTAGGTATTACCCAAGGAATGAGAAGTTTCTGTACTAATGGAACTGAAAGTTTCATTACTGCTTCGGCTTGAGGTGAATCTGAAAATGCAACATGTTTGATGCCTATTCCATAGGAAACTCTTGCAGCTTCAGGAGAACAGAAACTAACTGTCAAATCTGGAGAAAAATCTGATACTACATCTAGGAGATGATTCATTCGTTGTATACTTGAATGAATCTTACCTTTTTTGGTAGAACCACCATGTTTTCCAATTAATCTAAGATTTATCTTCTTAATCTTCGATAACTCGACAACTTCACGATAATTTCGTGAAGTACAGAGTATTTTGTGATTTTTACTCAGTCTACTTACCATTGGAGCAAAGAAAAGCAGCTGTTTAGGTGTCAGAATGTCAAACCAAATTTTCAAACATTTTTGATATAATCTGAGGGTGGAAAAAGTTTTTCTTAGCCCGTACTCCTAGTCAGGATGAATTGGTTGCAACGAAAATTGTTGTTTATGGGTTAAGTACTGAAGGATATTCGATTGCATGCCAAATGGCAATAAAAGGAGCTGATGTCTTTATCGTTGATGAATCTGCTCATATGGCAATTTCTCTAAAAGCAGAGATTGCTAAGACTTATCCTAATGTGACATCGTTGAAAGAAGATGAACCACTTTTAGGTGTTGAACCAATTGATGTTGCGATATCTCATTCTGAATATCTTTTCTTTGCTCCGCGTATAAGAAAAACAGGTCAAGAAGCTAAGATGGAAATTCATTCAAAATTCAAAGATGCTACATCCTCAATAAAGAAAGGTGGTTCAGTGATTTACAATCTTCCTACCGGTATAGGTGGAAATAACGAAACCATTTCGCTCCTGGAACATGTTTCAGGTCTTGAGATGGGAAAAGGTATATCCTATTTCTATTATCCTCTTTCAAAAAATAATGTACCAGAAATTATTGGTTCATTTAATGTAAAAGATGATGAAAAGTTAGCCAAATTGTTAGAGTCTGACAAAAAAGGAAAAAAGTTTGTCTCTATATCTTCTGCTGAAATCCTACATGCAATTAAAATTCTCACTCAATTTTCAAGTTTGTCTAGTGTACTAGAAGTATCCAAGTTTGCCCAAGACCCACAAACAAGAAATGATCTAGTTCTAACTGAATACAATAATCTCTTCCTTGATGATATGACTAACGGACTCTATGATTTAAGATCCCTTGGAACATCTGTTGAAGGTGCTGGTACTATGATGTACCTAGTAAATGGCAGCATAAAGGGAATCGAAGGTTATGTTAAAAGACTGATTGACGAAATTCGTTCTACGTTGAAGAAAAATGAACTAAAAGCCAGTAGAACAAAAGTAGTTCTAGTATGGACCCAGGATTCCTATGAAATGCGAGGAGACAAAGTAGACATGCTAAATTCTCTTGTAACAAAATTACGTGATTACATAGGTGATGTAGAAATACATCAAGGGCCTGAATTAGATATATTCCATAGTGATAAAACAACTATCATAGTGGCATGTTCAAAGTTTGATTATGATAAAATAACAAAAAATGGAAAAGACTCTGATGTTATAGTGATTAAAACAAACCCTCTTTGCGAGATATTATAATAAGGGTAATTGAAAAATAATATTTGACTTGTCCGACACAAATGATATGACTCAAAATGATTTAGAAGAAAATCAAGATCCTCATTATCAAAGAGATGGTGGAATAAAATCTGAACAAGAACTTATGGAGACGATGAAAATTCAGTTAGAACAGGAAAAAGAAAAAGTATCTTCATATGAAAAAAAAATACAATATTTGCTTGCAGATTTTGAAAATCTAAAGAAAAGATCAGAAATTGATATTCAAAACCGCGTAAATTCAATTACTGACGGAATTATTCTTAAATTTCTTGGAATATATGATGATTTTGTTCGTGCTAGGGATGCTTTATCAAAACAGGGCACAAAAACTGATGGTTTAGATGCCATTTTAAAAAATATGGATACTTTTCTAGTGGAATCGGGTGTACTACCTATTGATGCGGTTGGTGAGATTTTTGACCCAAAATTGCATGAAGCCATATCTGTAAAAGAAGATCTCACATTAGATGATAATACGATCATTACAGAACTTCGTAAAGGATATATTTTGAAGGACAGAGTTATTAGACCAAGTTTAGTGGAGATATCGAAGAGAAATTAAAAGGAGAGATGAATGTAAATGGCTAAAGTTATTGGTATTGATTTAGGAACAAGTAATTCTGCTGCAGCCGTCATGATGGGTGGAAAACCCACACTGATTCCTGCATCTGAGGGAACTACTGTTGGAGGAAAGGCATTCCCATCTATTGTAGGCTTCACAAAAGATGGTCAACTCATAGTTGGAGAGCCTGCTCGAAGACAGGCAGTAACAAATCCTGAAGGTACAGTAGTAGCTGCAAAACGAAAGATGGGAACAGATCACTTTTTTAAAATTTATGATAAAGAGTACAAACCTCAACAAATCTCTGCCTTTATCTTACAAAAAATAAAAAGAGATGCTGAGGCATTTATTGGCGAGAAAGTTGAAAAGGCCGTAATCACAGTACCTGCATATTTTAATGATAATCAAAGACAGGCTACAAAAGATGCTGGACAGATTGCAGGTCTTGATGTTGTAAGAATAATTAACGAACCTACTGCTGCTGCACTTGCATTTGGTCTTGACAAGCTAAAACAAGACATGAAAATTATGGTATTTGACTTAGGAGGAGGAACACTAGATGTAACCATAATGGAAATGGGAGGTGGAGTCTTTGAAGTCATGAGTACATCAGGAGATACTCAGCTTGGAGGAACTGATATGGATAAAGTTTTGATTGATTATGTTGTTGACAGCTTTAGAAAAACATCTGGAATAGATATTTCTAAAGATAGTGCAGCAATGGTAAGAGTACGAGAAGCAGCAGAAAAAGCAAAGATTGAACTTTCTTCAATATTTGAAACTGATATCAATCTCCCGTTTATTTCATATGATCAATCTTCGGGACCAAAAAATCTTGAATTAAAGATAACTAGAGCAAAGTTTGAAGAACTCATAAATCCAATAGTTGAAAGATGCAGACCTTCTGTTACAAAAGCTCTTGAAGATGCAAAACTTACTCCAGCAGATGTTAGTAAAATTATCTTAGTTGGAGGTCCTACTAGAATTCCACTTATCAAAAAGTTTGTAGCTACTTTAATGGGAAAAGAAGCTGAGGCTGGAATTGATCCAATGGAGGCAGTCGCATTAGGAGCTGCTGTTCAGGCAGGAATTATTGCAGGTGAAGTTACAAGCGATATTGTACTTTTGGATGTAACTCCTCTTACTCTTGGTTTAGAAGTACTTGGAGGATTACGAGAAGCCTTAGTCGATAGAAATACAACAATTCCTACCTCTAAGAGCAAGATTTTCACAACTGCTGCCGATAATCAAACTGCAGTAACCATTCATGTAGTTCAAGGAGAAAGACCCATGGCTGCAGATAATGTATCACTTGGAAGCTTTAACCTATCTGGAATCTTGCCTGCTCCAAGAGGAATTCCTCAAATTGAAGTTAAATTTGACATAGATGCAAACGGCATTCTCAATGTTACTGCAAAAGATATGGCAACACAAAAAGAGGCAAAAATTACTATTTCTGCCAGTACAAAGCTTGACAAAAAAGATATTGAAAAGATGACCAAGGATGCTGAACTTTTTGCTGAGCAAGACAAAAAGAAAAAGGAGGAAGTATTAATCAAAAATGAGGCGCAGCAATCAATCTATGCAGCTGAAAGTTTAATCAGCCAACAGAAAGACAAGATATCTCAGGAACAAGCTGTCAAGGTAAGTGAAGCAATGAAAGAACTAAAAGATGTTCTTGATAAAGGCATTGAAGAAATAAAACCAAAACTTGATTCCTTAACCAAAATAATAAATGAAATTAGTACAGAACTTTACAAAAATGCCACACCTCCACCTGGCGCAGCTGGTCAAAGTGGACCTGGCACAACTGATTCAAGTGGACCAGGTGCAGCTGGACAAGATACTGGCAATCCACCAAACTGATCTTTATACAATGGAATAATCTAATTGAGTTATTATGAGTAGCAAGCGTGATTATTACGAGGTTCTTGGAGTTTCAAAGAACTCTACTCCAGATGAGATTAAATCTCAATATAGGAAAATGGCTCTTAAATTTCATCCTGATAAAAATAAATCTCCTGATGCAACAGAACACTTTAAGGAAATATCTGAAGCATATGCAGTATTATCTGACTCTGAAAAACGCAAACTCTATGATACATATGGACATTCTGGAGTAGACGGAAGATACAGTACGGAGGATATCTTTCAGGGTTCAAAAGGTAATTTTGAAGATATTTTTGGAGGAGGTTTTGATTCTGTGTTTGAATCTATCTTTGGTAGAGGTGGTGGATTTCGATTTGGAGGATTTGACTTTGGAGGTTCTGGAAGAGCCAGAGGTTCAGATATCATGTATGAAACAACATTGACCCTGGAAGAGGCGCTAAAGGGAAAACAAGAAGAAATTGATTTGCCTCGACTGATTAACTGTGATGCTTGTAACGGAACCGGTTGTTCTCCTGGAACATCTATGAGAACCTGTACTGTGTGTAATGGTCAAGGTCAAGTTAGAACATCCCGTAGTAGTGGTTTTTCTACATTTGTTACTGTGCAACCATGTAATACTTGTAGAGGCCAAGGAAAAATCATAGAAAGACCATGTTCAAAATGCAAGGGGAATGGTAAACAGAAGGCAACAAGGAAATTTTCATTTGAAATTCCTCCCGGAGTGGAAGATGGTGAGTATAGAATCCAAGGTGAAGGAGAATCAATTCCAAATGGCATGAGTGGTGATCTTATAGTTAGAATTAGAGTAAAACCACATGACAAATTCAAAAGAGATGGTTCTGATATTTTCTATGATGCACATATTTCCATGATTGACGCAACACTGGGAAAAACAATTGTGGTTGATACATTAGAAGGAAATGAAAAACTGGATGTAGAATCAGGAAGTCAACCAAATACGATCATCAAACTAAAAGGAAAAGGTCTTCCTCGTCAGAGTGGAAGAGGTAGAGGAGATGAGTATGTTAGAATTGTTATAGACATACCGACTAAAATAGATAAACATCAGCGTAAGCTACTTGAAGAATTAAAGGATAGTTTTGACGGGAGACAATAAAATTGAAAATAGCTCTTGATGTAGATGGAGTTCTTGCTGATGTAATAGAATCTTGGTTATCCTATAATAATAAAATAAGACCAACTATATCTAAATCACAGATATCTGAATGGGATTTTTGGAAAAATCATGATATAAACAAATTTGATTTTTATAATGAACTTTCAATTTGTTGGAGATCATGGAAAGATATTCCTCCAACTGAAAATGATATTGCATCTGCTACGGTACAGTTATCAAATATGGGTACTGTCGATATAGTTACTGCAAGAGATGAATCTACTCATAATGATGTTAAAAACTGGTTAAAACTCCATAAAATTAATTTCAAAAATTATGTTGGTGTTGTAGAAGGAGTTGAAAAATCAAAACTTGATTATGACGTCTTTATTGACGATTCGCCTCTTAATGCAAAAAACATGCTTGAAAAAGGAAAATCTGTAATACTCTACTCCCAGCCTTGGAATTTGTCTTTTGAAGATAAAAGGGCAACAAGAATTCATGAACTAAAAAATGCTGTACCTGTAATTGATAATATAATTAATCAGTAAATAATTTTGAAATCTAGATAATTTTTTATTCTGATTTTTGTCTTGTAATAAAGACACTTATTGTAGGATTCTAAATCTCACGTTGTTGCGGGGGTCGCCTAGCCTGGTCAACGGCGTAAGGCTCAGAACCTTATCTTTTAGGAGTTCGTGGGTTCAAATCCCACCTCCCGCACCTCTTCGTTTTTGTTTACTTGGGATCTATCTTGTTCTTGATTTTATTTTCTAAAAGTTGATTTAATTTCTGACCATCTACTTTACCCCGTAATGTTTTCATGGCTAATCCCATAAGAGGACCCATTGATCTTAGACCTTGTTCTTGGATAATCTTAAGGTTGGATTCTATCAATTTGTCTAATATTTGATGCAATTCCGTATCTTGTATGGTATTCAATGCATTAGATTGTATGGCATCTGAAATTGTTTTTGCCTTTCCACTCATGATACTTTCAAATATCATTTCAAGTGATTCTTTTGCTATCTTTTCATCTACTATTAACCTAAAAGCTTCCAAAATATCTGAGGTTTTTAATAATTCTGAATTCATACCGCGTCGTTCCAAATTTGTAATAGTTCCACAAAGAATTGAGGCAACAAAATTTGGAGGGACTCTCTTATCCTTGCATATTGTTTCAAACAGATCTAAATATTCTGAATCAAATACCTGAGCCGAAAGCTGCTGATTTAATTCGTATTGTTTTTGCAATGCTAAAAGATTCTCCTCCCATGATTTTGGAATCTTATTTCTTGCTTCCTCTATCTCTGTATTATTTACTATAATTGGTGGAATGTCAGTCTCTGGATACATTCTTGAAGAACCTGGTCTTGGTCGTAGGAACACTGTCTCACCTGTAATTGTGGCAACTCTTGTCTCTGCAGGTATTCCACTTTTTGCATCCTCAATTCTCTTAATGAGGGATTCAATCACAATGTCTAATTTTCTTTGATTTCCAGCCAAGATGATAAAAGCATCATTAGAACCTGCATCAAGTAACTTCCTTACCTCTTTAATCTCTGATTCTTCAATTCCGTAGTTTGGTAGTTCATCAGAATGAAATATTCCACCTAATCCAAAGAATCTTACCAGCTCACCTAATTGTTTTCCTAATCTTATTCCTGGATATGGTTCCCATCCAAACATTCCTGAAAACCCTTTGATTTTCATTGCTTTCATTGATGATCCTTCTGTAAGGGATTTCTGAACAACTTTTGATTTACAATTCTTGAATATACCAGATACGTCTTTTACATCTTGATCTTTTACTATTTTTTCTGTTTTTAATGTCCTTAATTTCTCTGCAATAATTTTAAGACCATGTTGCCTTTTAGCCTCGTATTCGATTACTTTTTCTAACTGATCTAGTTTCTGAACTCCTTTTACTTCTATCACTGCTCCGCCCCCTTCTATTGATACATTAACATCCTGTCTGATTGAACCAAGACCTCTTCCCACTCTTTTTGTTGCACGCAACATTCGACCCAGAGTTAATGCAATATTCTTTATTTCTTCAGGAGTACCAGAAACTGGATCTAGAGCTATTTCTATTAGTGGTATACCAAGTCTGTCTAAACTATACTCTCTTGTATTTCCTGAATCTTTGAGTAGCTTTGCAGCATCTTCTTCAAGGCAAATACTTTGAACACCTATACTCTTACCGTTTACCTCAAGACTTCCACCTGAAGACACCAACATTGTTCTTTGAAAACCTGATGTGTTGGAGCCGTCAATTACAAGCTTTCTCATTACATAGATCTCATTGAAAATATTTGATTTCAATGCAGAAGATAGAATCAAGACGGTTTCTTTTGCAAGGGGATCTACATCATGTGGTGGTTCATCATCTTGCTCTACAAGACAACTACTTTCTGGGTTGCTAAAATATGAAATCGTTTTTTCCTTACTTTTCTCAAAAAGAGCACTAGGATCAAACTCTCCCAACTCGCTACTTGTAATTCTTAATTTGCGTGTAAAATTAATCGAATATTCGTCTGATTCAATAGGCTTACAATTACAAAATAACTTGCGACCTGTTGCAAGCTGTTGATGTATTTCTAGTCCTACAAGAAGTCCTATTTTATCAATTTGAATTTCAGACATTTGTAATTTTATTCTTGCACTTGCTTTAAAGCTTAGTCTGAAAATTCAAGCGCAATATTTTCTTTCATTATCTTTGTTACTTCATCAACGTCTTTGAAATTAGCCAGTGCCCACATTGTTTTTACAAGAGCCGTTTCAGGTATCATGTTTCCAAGTGGTACTACTCCTAGATTCAATAGATCCCTTCCACTATCATAGACGGTCATTCTTACCATTCCGTCAATACACTGAGAAGTCATTCCAATGAATAATCCCTTTTTCTTTGCTTTTTCTATTGCACCATACATTGTCTTACCCACATGTCCAAGTCCAGTCCCCTCGATGATTACTCCTTTGTATCTGGAATCTATAGCATAATTCATAATCTCAGGATCAAGGCCGGGATAATATTTTAGCAATAAAACACGATTATCAAATTTGATCTTTGGTGTGTATTCTCTCTGAGGAACACTGAACAGCTTGTTTTGTTCAATATTGTTTCCTTTTACAATATATGCAGGAGGACCACCTATGGTCTTGAAAGCGTCTCTTCTGCTTGTGTGATTCTTTCTCACTCGTGTAGCCCAGTTGCAGGCAATTTCATCATCACTTGAATTATTGTGCATTACGACAAAAATGCCAGGAGAGTGTGCTTGTATCAAAAATTTGGTCGCAGCTATTAGATTCAATGCTGCATCAGATGATGGTCTATCTGATGATCTCTGAGAACCTACTAAAGCAACAGGCTTTGGAAATCCAGCCAAAGAAAATGCTAGTGCTGATGCAGTATATTGCATAGTATCTGTACCGTGGGCTACTATGATTCCATCATACTCTGATTTGGAATAATAATCAAGTTTCTCTGCTATCTTTATCCAGTGCTCGGGAAGTAAATTTTCAGAATATTCTGAAAAAAGTACTTCGGTATCTATGTTAGCAATTGTTGCAAGTTCTGGAACACTTGCATTAAGCTCTGCTGCAGAAAGTGCAGGAGTAACACCTCCTGTTCTGTAATCTATTCTGCTTGCAATTGTTCCTCCAGTTGATAATAGAAGAATTTTTGGAAGTTTTGGATTTGGTTGTGATTGGTGAATGTTTTCTTTTTTTGTTGTAGGTACGGTCTCTAATTCTATTTTTTTAATTTTATCCAGTTCTAATCCTATGTTATATCCACTTTTTAGTTTCAAAACGATGTGATGATCATCACTGTGTTCATATCTTGGCATTACAACTCCTGAGTAAATCAAATCTGCATGAATTTTTACTTGACTTCCTACCTCTATCTTGTTATTTGAAAGAAATTCCAGCACTTTTCCTTTGTATCCTAAATATGACATTCACTAGGTTGTGGAAAAGTTATTTTATTAAAATTACCTATAGTAAGGTACTGCGATTTTTTCGCCTATCTTTAGTTCTTTTTGGGTCTTTACCTTTCTTACGGCTTCCTCAAAATGTCTCATGGTGACCTTTGCCTCAGCTGCCTGTTTTTCTGCTTCCTTTTGGTCAGGATATTTATCAAGAAATTCATGAATGACTAGAGATACTGCAGTATTTGCTATGGAAGCTACATCTGCACCACTCATTCCATCAGTAGCTTCTGCAATTTTGTCAATGTCTACATAATCTGGATTCTTGATTCCATTTGTCATGGGTTCTCTTATTACAGGAATTTCCTTTGTGTTTATCTCCAAGATCTTCTTCCTTCCTTCTTTATCTGGCAATGGAACAAGTATGATTTTATCAAATCTGCCTGGTCTTAGTAATGCGGTATCTATCATGTCTGCTCTATTGGTTGCAGCAAGTACCACAACACCATGTAAGCTTTCTATTCCATCTAATTCAGTTAAAAGCTGACTTACCACTCTTTCTGTAACTGCTGTTTCTCCTCCTACTCCACGTATTGGAGCAATGGAATCAATTTCATCAAAAAATATTACACAAGGTGATGCTTGTCTTGCACGTCTGAAAATTTCTCTTATACCTCTCTCTGATTCTCCTACCCATTTTGATAATAATTCTGGTCCTCTTACAGAAATGAAGTTAGCTTCACTTTCAGTAGCTACAGCTTTTGCCATCAAAGTTTTACCAGTTCCACTAGGGCCATGCAATAGAATTCCTCTTGGCATTCTATGTCCTAGCTTAGTGTAAAGAGTAGGATATTTCATTGGCCATTCTACAGCTTCTTGAAGTTCGCGTTTTACATTTTCAAGTCCACCTACTTCGTCCCAACTTACGTCAGGATTTTCAATGAATACTTCACGCATTCCAGATGGAGTAACTTCTCTTATTGCATTCTGGAAATCGTCTCCATTCACTATGAGTTTATCAAGTGTCTCTGGTGGGAGTTTCTCATCTTCTAAATTCAATTCAGGAAGTAGTCTTCTAAGACATTTCATTGCACCTTCCTTGCATAGGTATTCTAAATCAGCTCCGACGTAACCGTGACTTATTGCTGCAATCTTATCTAAATTGACATCGTCACTAAGTGGCATGTTTCGTGTGTGTATCATTAAGATGTCCTTTCTACCTTTCTTGTCAGGTACTTTAATCTCAATTTCTCTATCAAATCTTCCAGGTCTTCTAAGAGCTGGATCAATTGCGTTTGGTCTGTTAGTTGCAGCTATTACAATTACTTTTCCTCTAGCTTCAAGACCGTCCATCAAAGAAAGTAACTGGGAAACTACTCTTCTTTCAACTTCTCCTGTGACCTCTTCTCTCTTTGGAGCTATTGAATCAATTTCGTCAATAAATATGATAGATGGTGATTTCTCTTTTGCCTCTTTGAAAATTTCTCTTAGTCTAGCTTCACTTTCACCATAAAATTTACTCATTATTTCTGGTCCTGATATGCTTATGAAATGTGCATTACTTTCATTTGCAACAGCTTTTGCCAAAAGTGTTTTTCCAGTTCCTGGGGGTCCATACAATAATACACCTTTTGGAGCTTCAATTCCAAGCTTCTCAAAAATCTCTGGATGTCTCAGAGGAAGTTCTATCATTTCACGAACTTTCTTAATTTCATCAGTTAATCCTCCAATGTCTTCATAGGTTACTTGTGGTACACCCCGAAGCGTTTCTCCTTTTTCGGCAATGTGGAACACTGTCTTTTGTGTAACAAGTACTGCATCAGCCGCAGGTGTAACTCCTATGACTTGAAAAGTTAACCTTCCACCAAAATATGGAACCATTACATTGTCTCCTTTTATCAAAGGAACACTTTCTAATGCATCAGCAAGATATCTTTCATCAATTGGTGGTATTGCTTCTAGCGGAGCTACAACAATTTTCTCAGCAGCTACTGCCTTGATCTTTTTGACTGCAACAGTATCTCCAATGGCAATTCCTGCATTATTTCGCACTAGACCATCTACTCTGATGATACCCTTGCCTTCATCAGAAGGATAAAGTGGTAAACACTTGGCTACAGTCCTTCTTTTTCCCTTGATTTCAATAACATCGCCTGTAGAAGCTCCAAGCGAATCCATAGAATCATAATCAATGCGTGCCACTCCTCTTCCAACATCCCGAGTATAAGCCTCAAGTACCTTAAGGGAGAGTGTGTTCTGGCTCACAGTTTTAGCACCCTCAAACTAATTTTTATACCTTTGTTGCCTTTGATCCAGAACAATAGATCAGAAGATTAAAATTTACAGGATAAGGCAAAATCGATACATTGGGTAAGCGACCACTAGTAAGAAGACGAGGTAGAGGAGGTATGCAATTTCGTGCAGCTTCTACTGGCAAGTTACTTCCAGCAAAGTATCCTCGATTTCCATTGGCTGAACAACATGAGGCTAAAGTGGTAGATATTGTTCATGAGACTGGAAGAGATGCTCCTCTTGCTAAAATTCTATTTGAAAATGGATTATTGTCTTTCATTCCGTCAATTCTTGGTACTAAAATTGGTTCAAAATTATTCTTTGGTCTAAAATCTGCAATTTCTCCTGGTAATGTAATCAGTATTCAAAACATTCCAGATGGTACTATAGTATGTAATGTCGAGAAACATTTCGGTGATGGAGGAGCTATAGTAAAATCTGCTGGAACATATGCAACAGTCTTTTCTCATAGTACTGAAGGTGTAACAATAAAACTCCCATCTGGAAAATTTACAACTCTTAATCCACAAAACCGCGCTATGATTGGGGTTCTTGCTGGAGGGGGTGTTGGTGATAGGCCATTTATGAGAGCTGGTCCTGCTTGGAGAAGAAAGCGCTCAAAGGGACACAAATATCCAATAGTCAGAGGTGTTGCTCAAGCAGTATATGTTCACCCACACGGTGGTGGAAGACATCAACACGTAGGAAGAAGCTCAACAGTTTCAAGAAACGCTCCTCCAGGACGCAAGGTCGGTAGCATCGCAGCTAGAAAGACTGGCCGTTCCAGAATGAAAGAGCGAGCATAATTTCTCAAGACTAATTAGTAGTTTTCAAAAAGAAATCTTATGAATTCAAAAAGAGTTCATCTTTTGATTAGTGGTAGAGTTCAAGGTGTTTACTTTCGTCAGGGAACAATGGAAACAGCTGAAAAAAATAATGTCCTAGGCTGGGTACGAAATCTTCCAGACAATAGAGTGGAATCTATTCTGGAAGGAAATTCTTCAAGTGTAGATGCTGTAGTGGAATGGGCCCATTTTGGTCCTGCGGGAGCAGTAGTAGATGAATTAAAAATTATGGAAGAACCCTACGTAGGAGAATTCTTGGAATTTGAAATTCGATATTAATGAATATTGGTATATGCTTCTAAAAGAAGTTTCTTGATTTCATCAAGATTGTCATTTAATTTAATTTCTATTTCTTTTTCAGGTTCTTTTCTATCTCTCTTGATTTTTAGTATGATAAAATCTCGTTGAGGTTCGATATCTGCAAAATTTCTAAATGTCATGGATTTTGAAAACACGATTCTATGCATACGTATGTCTTCTACTACGTTTTTTCCAAGTGTAAAACAATAACTGCGAAGTTCATCAAATAGTGTTGCTACATTGGAGGGTAAAGTTGCTCTAAATTCTTCATAAGTTCTCTTCTTTCCCGAGATTAATCCTTCCATGTTATTTCTAGTTTGATTTAAGAATATTAAGGTAGTAGATCCGCTAGTTCCAGTCTAGACAAGCGGTCTCATCTCAAGTCAAGCAAGATCCGCCACGTAGACGAAGCAGCGTGGATGTTCTACCTTAGGATTGCTCCCTCCCGGACCTCATCCCTTTCGGCAGTTCAAACTTGAGAGCCATCCCTTCGGATAACCTCAGTCTTATATCCACCCGCTTCGGCGTGATTTCATATCCGCAAGTCAAGCGAGTACCGTCTATCTAGAGATTTATCCAGCGGTTACTGGTCTCTGCATATAGCCGGTTTCAGAGGCAGGGCACGGCTAGCGCCCCAACCCTACCTACTACCAAATTTATTGTAATTACAAGTTCTTTATTTGCATTGGGTTTAGTTCAATCGGAGATTAGTCAATGTACTACAGACCGAACAAATCTCTCCTGTGCACTCATTTCCACATTTTGAACAGACTTTCCATTCTGAATTATTGGAATCTTTGAGAGTAGAAGATATCTTTAGAATTGATCTATACATATTATTTTTAATACCACTATGAGTCTTTTCTAAAGAATTTAGAAAATTACGAATTTCTGTTCTAATTCCCTCATTCATATGTGGACATTCTTCTGACTGGAATGGAATTTCATTAGTAAATGCATAGAAGACAATCTCGTTTTCATAAATTTCACAAAATGGCTTTATCTTTCGTATTTTGTTTTCCGAAGTATCTGGTTCCATCCAGCCAATTTTCTTTGTATCTCCAGAAATAATATTTATGATAAAAGTTTGCAGCATGTCATCCAAGTTGTGACCTGTTGCTATTACATCTACTCCAAGATCAGAAGCACCAAAATCTATTGCCCTTCTTCTTAATATTCCACATATGGAACAAGATGAAATTTTATCATTACCTCTAAGTTCGAGGGTCTGTTCTAGAGTCGTCCCAAAGAGGGAATAATATGGATATACTTTATGTTCCACATCTAGCTTTTTGCAAAACTCTTCTACAATCTTAAGAGCTTCATCTCTGTATCCTGGAATTCCTTCATCGACTGTTATAGCTTTTATCTTGAAATTATGTTCTAGGGAAATTTTTTTTAATACTTGTAATAATGAGAGTGAATCTTTTCCGCCGGATACTGCAACTCCTACAACATCACCAGATTTTATCATGTTGTACTTTGCGGTAGTCTTTGCAGCTTTGTGAATAATTGAATTTGAAAAGCATTCTGAACAAAGATTCTCTCCTGAATATTTTCTAGAGTAAACTACAACATTCTCACAACGGTCACACTTCATGGCGCAATTATCTATCTCCCAAATTTAACCATATGTTGATTACAAAAATATCTATTTTAGATAGTTATGAAGCCTGATTTTACTGCTGAGAGAGCAATATTCAAGCCAAATAGAACAAATGTTACAGCATATACTGATACCATGGCTCCTTTCAAGACTTTCTCAGATACCTTCTTTTCAATTATTGTATGAATGAATTTTCCTCCATCTAAAATTGGTAAAGGTAACATGTTGAATATTCCTATGAAAAATGATAGCATCCAAAGCCATAGCAGGAACATGAATACTTCTGGACTCCAATTGATATAATATGGAACTACAGGTTGGTATGATGGCAAGGCAGCTCTTAAAATTCCAAGCATTCCTATTTTTGGATCTTTTTCAGAAGGTGTAGTTACAACAGGAATCTGTAGTATTTTTCCATCCCTTATTATAGAAACAGTAACGGTGTCTCCTGGCTTTAGTTTTATCTTGGCAAAATCTTGTGGAAGAGTAATGTGATTTCCATTAATTGCTGTAATGATGTCGTTTTTTAGCAGTCCTGCCTTTTCAGCACCAGAACCTTCTGTAACTGAAACTATTGGAACTCCTAAAGGTTCGTGATACATCATACTTCTGATTGGATCTGGCATGATTAAGGCAAATGATGGATTGAATATCAAGAGTCCTGCTATTATGAATGAAAATAAAACATTTGATGTTGCTCCAGCTCCTATCACTCTGAGGCGTGAGATTTTTTTTGCTTTTGCAAATTCTTCCTCATCTGGTTCAACAAATCCTGCAAATAATGCAATAAAGACTGCAAATCCTCCAGTCTTGATTCTAATCTTCTCTAATGTGGCTACAATTCCATGTGCTCCCTCGTGAATTACTAGAACAATTGGTACCGAAAGAAGAAAATATGCAATATTTGCACTTGATTGAATTGTAACTCCAGGAATTAGTACCGTCATTTCTGAGAATGATTCTGGCTTTACAAAAAAGTTTGATAAATTAGAAGCAAGATACCAAAATGCTGCACCCATCATTACAAAACCCAAAATCACACTTACATTGGAGAAAATTCTAATTCCTCGCTGGGTTCTATTTAGAATCCTTGTAAGAATTTGTTGAACATTTGGATTCTTGTAAGTAAGACTGTATGGCTTTATTTCAAAACCATGTTTGTCAAGTTTCAAGCCTTTTGCTATACTAAATACAACAACCCATGCAATCAAAACATAGATGATAGAATTATGTGTTAAAAATGAGAAGTCCAAATTAATTGATACTCTTTTTAGTCAGGGCAAATTTATCAGTTGCTATGGGAATTGTCTTAGTTTCAACATATCCTGACAAAAAATCAATTTCTAAAGTGGCACATATTGTGGTGGAAAAGAAGCTAGCAGCTTGTGTAAACTATACAAAAATCAATTCTGTTTACACCTGGAAAGAAAAAATTGAAGATACCAAAGAATTTCTAGCACTTTTCAAAACTACTACAAAATCAAAACAAAAACTCAAGGAAGCAATAGCCAAGTCTCATCCATACGATGTTCCAGAAATAGTAGAGCTCAAAATGGATGATGTCAACCTACCGTATTTGAAATGGCTTGAGCAATCAACTTTGAGGGGCAAACCTAAGAAGCGAAATCACTCCACCAAGAGATGAGACTCTAAGTCCAACGTCTGTAGTGGAATCTACTGAATAGACTTCAACCCCTTTTGATTCTACTTGGTTGAGAAATTCTATTATTTTATCTTCATCTTGTTTTTCAAAGATTCTGTCTGAAAATACTAACGATTCTACAGCCCCCATCTCATTTGCTCTTGATGTTTCATCAAACCCCATGGTGAACTTGGTACTTTTTTTATTTGCTCTCAACATTATTTCATCTAGTATGGCAGAAACCTTTGCAATTTTGCTGGTCTCTAGAGTCTGCTTCATTATGTCTGATTTAATAAAAGTGTAAATGCCGTCTTCGCCAGACGAATCAATTCCATCAACTACTTGTATCTTATGTCCTTTAAGTGATGGAACCTCCAAAAGAAAATTAGCTAATCTTTTCTTCGTTTCTCCTGGTCCAAATATTATGATGCTGTCCTCTTCTCTGATTAAAGTCGATATTGCACTCTGAACATCTTTGAAAAAGTCTTGAATGTTGAATTTAGATTTGTATCTCTTTCCGCTTGCACCTGAATACATGTTGGGCAAAAGTTTGAGATGGGTACCGCTTAATCTTCCTAAACCGCAATCGGTTGTATCTATTGCTACAAGAAGAAAAGTACTATGATCTTTTTTCTCAAAGATTAACTTTCGTTCAATTTCACTCCAACTTTTTTTGACAAGTGTAACGGCATCACCAATTTTTAATGTCAAAGAATGATGTGATCCTTTGCTTACTGATGGATTATCTGACTCTATTATAGTCCCCTGAACTCTTAACCTGTCAACTACTTCATCAATGGAAACTTTTTCAACATCAAGAGCTATGCGAATTTTAATCCGCTCTCCTTTATCTGGTCTCGAAAAATCTTTCTCAAGTTTAACAGCTCTTGAAGTATCCCCTACTATTCTGTCCCCTTTACTTATGATACGTCTTAATGTAAAGAGATCATCTGATTCCTCTGGTATCAGAGCAACCGCATTATCATCTATTTTTTTAACAATCAATCTGATACCTTTGTGGAACTATAATAAAAAAGAAAAGTAATCTAGTTTGTTAACTCATCCGTTTTTGCTTCCTTCTTTTCTTCTGCCTTCTTTCTAAGGTAATTCTGGACCCACTCTTGTGTTATAACTCCAGATTCAGTCAAGTTAACAAGCGTATTGGTTGAAGCCTCACCAATTACTTTGCCCATGTTTCTCCTTATTTGTCTCCATTTTAGATTCGTA
The DNA here is from genome assembly GCA_028867675.1 of Nitrososphaerota archaeon. GTDB lineage: Archaea > Thermoproteota > Nitrososphaeria > Nitrososphaerales > Nitrosopumilaceae > Nitrosotalea. The sequence continues at coordinate 20,763 of JAGWGA010000010.1, forward strand.
TTGCCACTTTTTGATGAATAAATTATGCCAAGTACCTCTTTTGCATTAACAAAAGTCATGTCACGAATCTTTTTTAGAGTAACCTTGTCTGCAGCTTCAACATAAATTGAACCTGGAGAAGTTTCGCGTTCTGGGAATACTTCGTAATCCTCCATGTAACTTTCAGGAATGTATGAATTACAAGTACTTAGGATTACAAATCTCCTAAAACTTTCAAGGGAACACGTTGCATCGATTGTTACCATTTGTGTAACCAATGCCTCGCCTTTTATCAAGCTTCTTGAAAGACTCAAGTAGGAACAAACAAAATCGTTGATTGCAGGCGTTGATGACCATATCCATTTGATTTGATGAGAAGGATCTTGAGTTCTGAGCCTGCACTTGATTTTTATCGGTATGTTGATTTTATTAATATCGTGAAATCACACACGGAATATCTTACATATCATATTCCATCAAGGCGAGGATTTGTCAATATTACACCTGAGGTAAGAAAGATAATTCAAAAGAGTGGCATCAAAGAAGGTCTCTGTTTGGTTAACGCCATGCACATTACTGCAAGTGTTTTCATTAATGACAACGAGAGTGGATTACACCATGATTATGAAAAGTGGTTAGAAGAACTTGCACCACACGAACCAATATCGAAATATGAACACAACAATACGGGAGAAGATAACGCAGATGCACATCTGAAAAGACAAGTTATGGGAAGAGAGGTTGTGATAGCTATTACTAAAGGCCAACTTGATTTTGGTACGTGGGAGCAGATATTCTATGGAGAATTTGATGGTAAAAGACCAAAAAGAGTTCTTGTTAAAGTAATAGGTGAATAGTTAAGATAAAGAGCCACGCTTCTGAGCTCCCTCTTCTAATGGCTTTAGCTTGAAGCTTTCTTCATGATTCTGGGCACCATGATTGCATTTTACACAACCGACTTTGAATCCATTACTGTCCTTGACAAAAGTCTCACAGCCACAGAAGCATGTCATAAAATAATCATTTCTTATCTGTGATATAACCTATTTCAATCTAATTTTTACAACAATTTCCACGTGGAATGTCGTGATTGTGTGGACATTTTCTTGGATGCTTGAGCATCGTACATAATGCATCTGTAAATTGGGCATTCATGTGATGTTCAATACCACAAACCATCTCTTCGTCAATGTCTACTTTGAGTGCACTGTCCATCAAGACTTCAAGCAATCTACTATTTCGCATCATGTTTGAGCCTATATCTTCACCGTTCTTAGTAAGTGAAACTCCACTTTTGTTATAATTTACTAATTTTGATTCATTTAGCTTTTTCAACATCTGTACCACACTTGGCTGTCTTACATTTAACATCTTGGCAATTGTGCTTATTTTTACAGGATCTCCAGCTTCCTTGATGTGCCAAATTGCTTTGAGATACATTTCAACATGTTCTGCTTCTGCAGTTCCAACAAACAAAACTTCTTGATCTTTCATTATTTTCTCTCTCACTTACTTGATTTTACGTCTTTTGATTCCTTTAGTAAATATTCGAAATATTCGCGAGCAAAACCTGCTAAACCTGAATGATCTGCCCATATTGCGACTGCCTCTTTTGTTCCAGTAGTACCAAGTTCCTCGCCAAGAAGTAATACTACATATCTTTTATCAGATATGATTCCGCCTCCAAACATGCCTTTCTTTACTTTTACCTTTGCCAGTCTTGCTAATGATTTGAGTGTGTCAGTATCAACATCTTCTGAAACTAGAATTGTAATGTCTACACCTCTATCATGTAATAGTCTAAGTTTAGGCAATGCCTCCTTTGCCAATTCTTCTGCAACTTTTGGTATGGCAATCATTACTTCATTTCTACAAGAATCCACCATTTCGAGAATCTTTGTTGCTATGTTGATTACACCAGAAATTATCCAAATGTCTGGTCTCTCACTTATTCCACTTTGTTCATAAAGTGGGATGAGTTCTTTTAGTACAATATTTTCATTATTTTTAAATTCCGTTTCAAATTGCTGCTTTGATGTCTGTATTGCAGTAGCCGGAGATTTTGCAAAGTATTGAGTAGGTCTTGAATCATCAGAGCCTATCCATCCTTTATCTTCCAAAGTTCCAAGAACCTCATAAATTTTTGAATATGGTACTCCGGATTTCTGACTCAGATCTGATGCGGTGATGGGACCAGTTCTTAAAAGTGAAGAATATGTCTTTATTTCATAACTTGTAAGACCGATCTTTTCTAATGATTTTCTTGCTTTATCAGAAAGATTCATCTGATATAATCGAGGCTCTTTTGGTATATATGTCTAGGATTATTTCATGAACAGGATCTACTGATTCATCTGGTGTCTTGTAGGAAATCAATTAAATACTATCTCCTAAGATATGCGTATAGTATCACATGGCTCTAATTCAGATATCTAATCAGAAGACTCCCACTCTAGGAAAGAAATCTAGTATTAGATTTACTCAGAGTATATGTCCTGAATGCAACATGATTCTTGATGCAGAGGTATTTGAGAGAGACGGCAAGGTCTTCATGACAAAGACCTGTCCAACACACGGCGAATGTGAAGAACTCTATTTTGGCTCTTATGATATGTACAAGAAATTTAGTACCTACTGGATGGATGGAAAGGGTGCACATGCTCCAAACGTAATGATTGACAAATGTTCATGTCCTAACAACTGTGGTCTGTGTTCTAATCACTTGTCTCACAGTGGACTTGCAAACATGATAGTTACAAACAGATGTGACTTGACATGCTGGTATTGCTTTTTCTATGTAAAGAAAGGACTTGAAGGCGCATACATGTACGAGCCAACTCAAGACCAAGTAAGAGCAATGATGAAAACACTAAGAGCAGAAAGACCAATTCCAGGTAACTCTATGCAGATTACTGGTGGTGAACCAATGCTTAGAGAAGATATTGTTGATGTTATAAAAATAATGAAGGAAGAAGGTGTTGATCATATTCAGATGAACACAAACGGAATTAGATTTGCACTTGACCCAGAAGCAATGAGAGAGGTTAGACTTGCAGGTGTCAATAACTTGTATCTTAGTTTTGATGGTGTAACACCAAGAACAAATCCAAAGAATCACTGGGAAATTCCATATGCACTAGAAAGTGCAAGAAAGACTGGAACTACTGTAGTATTTGTTCCAACTGTTATCAAATCAATCAATGATCATGAACTAGGTCCAATTATTAGGTATGCTCAAAAGAACATGGATGTTGTTCACGCTGTAAACTTCCAACCAGTATCTCTAACAGGAAGAATGGGCAAGAAAGAACGTGAAAAATACAGAATCACTATACCAGACTGTATACAAAGAATTGAAGAACAGACACAAGGTGAAGTAACCGTAGATGACTGGTTCCCAGTTCCAAGCTGTATGCCGCTAACTAATGTAATTGAAGCATTCTCTAGCAAACCAAAGTATGAATTGTCAATCCACTTTGCATGTGGTGCAGGTACATACATCTTTGAAGATGAAGAGACCAAGAAATTTGTACCACTAACAAGATTTGCTGACATTCAAGGAATGTTGGAACTCTTTGAAGACAAGGCAGAAGAAATCAAGTCTGGAAAGAACAAGTACTTTACCATGCTAGAAGTAGTAAGAAAATTATCCAGCTTTATCGATAAAAAGAAACAACCAGCAGGCCTTGACTTGGCAAAGATGTTTGGTAGCATATTGATGAAAAGATCATTTAATGCTGTAGGTTCATGGCATGTCAAAGGTTTGTTCTTAGGTATGATGCACTTCCAAGACAAATACAATGAAGATTTAGAAAGACTTCAAAGATGTGATATTCATTATCTGACACCAGACTTGAGAGTTGTACCATTCTGTGCCTTTAACGTAATTCCAGAATGGTACAGAGATAGAATCCAAAAGAAATATTCCATATCGGTAGAAGAATGGGAACAAAGAGTTGGTGCAAAACTTGAAGATGGTCTCTACAGAGGAATCATGAGAAGAGGTTCAGGAGATGAACTTGCTGCAGGTTGTGCCAAGAGCCAGATGATGCATGAAGCATCTCAATCTTTAATGTAGGCATTTTAATTTCTTATTGCAATGATACAAGATGGATGATGATTATCCTTAGTACAACTAAAATTGTATCTCTTCAAAATTTTCATACAGTCATCAATATTTGCTGGCTTGTGAATTTCAATTTTCATTGATTTAATATTTTTGATCCATTTTGAAGGATCTTCCAATACTGTTTTTTCTGCTCCCTCGATATCCATTTTCAGATAGTCAATAGAAGTCAAACTAAAATCATCAAGTATCTTATCAAGAGTCTTTGCAGGTGATGTCCCTCCAATCTTATTAACCGTATTATCTATTTTATTGAATATGCTGAAATTGTTCTCATCATGACCTTCATAGGAAATTTCTGTATTTTCAGACCAAACTGCTGCATGAATAATTTTACATCGATCATTAAAGTAGGATATGTTCCTTTGAGCAAGGAACACATTGTCAAAATCCATCTCAACTCCATAGATTCTGGCATCAGGATATAGAAAAGCAAAGTGAGCCATTGTGTAACCAACATTGGCTCCCAAATCTAAGATATTTGCGTTTTTACCCAATTTGTATGGTGGTAAGTGGTACTTGTGGTAAAAAGTATCCCACAAAACTCCATGATCACTGGTATTGGGTCTACATAACATTGGTTTTCCGCCAGTTTCTCTTATGTGAAGAACAATAGGTGCTGAAGAATTATTTATTTTATTTTTCCATAATTTTCGAAACTTCCAGGCATCCATAGGGTTTGAAAATACACTTAGATAATTTGATATCAAATCAAACTTATTTTTTATGCCCATATTATATGAGAAAAACCTAAAAACATTTGATTGTTTTCATTTGAATTCAAAAGTTTCATTAAACCTTTGATTAATGACATATACTATTGTTATGAAAATATTATTCATATCTCCTAGATACTCTGGAGGGAGTGGCGGACATGCAAATATGCTTGCTCAAAAATTACGCAAACAGGGATACAACATAACTCTGATGCATATACCACATATTCCTATTAAGAATCTGAAAAATCCTAGCTTTGCAATATTTGGAATGCTCAAGGCATTATTTTCAAGTGAAAAATATGATATTGTACACGCCTTTAATGTCCCATCAGCTTTTGTGATGAAATTTGTAAAAGCAAAGAAAAGAGTGTTATCGGTTCATGGTGTTTATGCTGAGCAGATAGCCTCTCTTCACTCTACTGGTATAAGTAGTGTAGTTACATCTGCAGAGCCAAGAGTGTTAAAATGGGCAGACAAGTTAACAACTGATTCGGGTTTTGTCAAAAAGATATACAAGGAGAAATTGAACTTGGATTTTGAATTACTTCCATCTCCAATAGACGAAACACGTTTTAAAGATATCCCAGAAGTTTCTAAAGAAAAAAATCAAGTTGCTTACGTAGGAAGAGACAGCTATGAAAAAGGGATTGACATCTTGAAAAGTATTGAATCCAAAATTAATGGAAAAGTTATTTATTGTACAAATGTCTCATGGAAGGAGGCAATGCTTACTCTGAAATCCTCTGCAATTCTTGTAGTGCCATCTAGAATGGAGAGTATGCCATTCACAATCAAGGAAGCATTTTATCTGAAGATACCTGTTATTGCAACAAATGTTGGTGGAATTCCTGAGATAGTGCAAGACAAGTTTAACGGAATCCTGATACCTTCTGATGATCCAACTTCACTTTTGAATGCAATAAATTTTCTACTCAATAACCAAGAAGAAGCTAAAAGACTAGCCCATAATGGGTATCAATATTTTATTGATTATTTAGCTTATGACAAAGTTCTACCTAAATATATTAAATTCTATGAAAATCTACTTGAGAAATCTTAGATCTTTTTTGGACTAAGAATCTGAACTAACCAATCACGTAATTCCATCTTCGCTTCCCAATTCAAAGTCTTTCTTGCAAAATTTATGTCAGCTTGACTTTCTTTCACGTCACCTTCTAATGGTTTTCCATGAATTGGTTTTACTTGCATACCTGCTACATCTATCATCATGTTAGCAAGATCAAGTATTGATATGATTTTTCCAGTTCCTACATTAATAAAACAAGAATCAATTTTTTTTTCCATAGCTAAAAGATTTGCTTCTGCAACATCTTTAACATATACAAAATCTCGTACTTGCGAACCCTCTCCATTGATAATAGGTGGATTATGTTCTTTCAATCTGTCAAGGAATTTTGTAATTACTCCTGCATAAGAAAGAGTCTGACCTTTTCCATAGACGTTAAAATATCTTAAACCTATTATTGTGACTCCCTCTCGACTATATTTTTCCGCTAATAATTCATCCTGAAGCTTCGTTTCTCCATATGGATTAAGAGGTTTTCTTGGAGCATTTTCTCTTATTGGTATTTTTTCTGGATTTCCATAAACACTAGAACTACTAGCATATACCACTTTGAAGCCAAATTCTTTAGCTAACTTGAATATATTTTCAGTACCTACAACATTTACCATGTGATATTCTTTAGGTTTATCATAAGATTCTTGTACAACCGTAAGTGCAGCTTCATGAAATACTCCATCGGCATTTTTTACTATGTTTTTTAATTTATCGTATTCCAAAATGTCTATTTTATGAAACTTGATATCATTGTCTAAACCCTCTAGATTTTCCATTCTACCACTGTGTAAATTATCAATAACCTCTACCGAATGTCCTCTTCCTAACAAATGACGTACTAAGTGATTTCCAATAAAACCTGCTCCTCCTGTTACTATAAAATGCATAAACTGTTCCTGTTAACCATATCTTTAAATCTTGAGCGAATCAGCTAGACCCAAATTTATATAAACTCAAAAAAATCACCATGCCACTAGTTGAAAAGAATTTGACTAACATGAATCAAGAAATAAAAAACATATTCCCATCTGATATCAACCAAATTCAAGAATGGTTAAAATCGGGAGATGTACGAGTTTGCGTGGTTGGAATAGGGAGAATAGGTCTTCCAACAGCGCTTTCGTTTGCCCATGCTGGACTTCCTACCATCGGTATTGATATAAACGCAAATTTAGTTCATATGGTAAACTCGGGAAATTATCCACTCAAAGATGAACCTGGATTCGATAAGATATTTGAGGAAGTTATAAAGAACAAGAAATTAAAAGCTACTACTGAAATTTCAGAAGCAGTACCTCAGTGTAATCTTATTTTGTTATCATTGCCTACTCCTATGGACAAGAATAATGTTCCAGATTATTCTGCAATAGTATCTGTTGGAAAGAGTTTGAGTTCACTGATTAGAAAAGGATCTATTGTAGTAGTTGAAAGTACTATTGAACCAGGATTTGTTGAAAATGAATTGACATCAATCCTTGAAGGATCTGATAAGAGATTAAAAGCTGGTCAAGATTTCAGTATTGCTACTTGTCCTGAAACAGCTAATCCTGGCGAAATACTGAGTGATTTCAAAAAATTACCTCGATTGGTAGGTGGAATTAATGAAAGAACCGCAAAGATAGTTTCTAAGATCTATGGACATGTATTTGGTGTAGAAATAATTGAAATGCCTGACTGTAAGACTGCAAATGCAGCAAAACTTACTGCAAACGTATTTCGAGATATCAACATTGCATTTATCAACGAACTCGCAATTTTATTTGAGAATTTGGGTATAGATATATTGAAAGTTCTAGAAGCTTGTGATAAAAAGTACAACTTTGAAACACATTACCCTGGTGCAGGTGTAGGTGGACCATGCTTACCTGTTAATTCTTATCAAATTCTCAATTCTGCACGAGGAATGGAAAATAATGGAATGCTTAGAATAATTCGTGCTGCAAGAGAAACAAATGAATCGATGCCCTATCATGTAGTCGAACTTCTTGCCGATGCTCTAAATGATATAGGAAAATCTGTAAAGGACAGTACTATTACATTACTTGGAATTTCATACAAACCTAATGTGAAAGATATTCAATTAGCCCCCGCAGAGGCAATAATAAAAAGACTCGATCAATTACAAGCCAAAATCAAGATTTATGATCCTTATTTCAAAGACAGTACCGTATTTTCGCACAAGACTGAAACAAATCTAGATGATGCATTAACAAATTCTGATGCAGTAGTTATCGTTACAGCTCATAATGAATTTCGTACCATAGAGCCGTCATTATTTGTAGCTAAAATGAAAATTCCAGTTGTTATAGATTCTAGAGGAATAATTAATTCCCATGCAGCAAAAAAGGCAGGTTTAGTCTTCAGAGGAATTGGACGTGGAGGAGTATAATCAAATTGATTCTCTGAAAAGTATTCTTACACTCCGTTATGATCATACCATACCGCCATCCTTGAGAAAGTTATCGTGGTCAGATTTTGTAGAGAAGAATTCTGTTAATGAAACAGATGCAATTGAGAATTATCTTATAGACAATATAAGAAATGAACTTTCACAAACAAAAAAAATTTCTATAGCTCTAAGCGGCGGAATTGATTCTTCACTTATGCTTGCTCTGATTAGAAAAACCATACCCGATATACATATCACAGCAATTTCTATAATCTTTGCTGAAAGTTTTGATGAATCAAAAGAAGCAGGAAAACTAACAGAACAATTTGATGCTGAACATAAAATTATATATGTTGAAAATTTCTTCAGGGAACTTCCGAAATCTATCTATATAATAAAAAGACCATTTTGGGATTTACACTGGTATACTATATCTAAAGAAGCAAGTAAACTCTCTGACTCGCTTGTTTCAGGAGATGGCGGAGATGAATTATTTGGAGGTTATGCATTTCGATATCAAAAGTTTCTCTCATTAATTAATCCTGATTCGTCTCCATTAGAAAAGATCAAAGCATATCTGCAATGCCACGAAAGAGACTGGGTACCAGATCAAGACAAAATATTTGGAAAAAAGATTCCATTTGATTGGAATGAAATTTATTCTTTATTTTATCCATACTTTGATAATTCATTACCTCCTTTAGCTCAAGTTTTCTTGGCCGATTATAACGGAAAATTACTCTATAATTTTTCTCCTATAAATACAGCATTTCATAAATTCTTTAAAATAAAATCTGTTACTCCTATAATAAATGAGAATTTAATTTCTTATTCATCTCATTTGAAATATGATTTAAAATATGACATAAAAGATAATTTGGGCAAGCCATTACTTAGAAAGATTCTCTCCAAAAACTTGCCTAATTTTCCAATTTCCGATGTAAAGCGTGGATTTTCTGTAGATACTGTAAATCTATGGAAATCTTATGGTTACAAATTATGCAATTATTATCTATCTACCTCAAGAATTGTTGATGATGGTTTGGTTAGTAAAGAATGGATTGATACACATTTGAAAAAGGAATTAGATGTAAGATATGTAAATAAATTCTATGGATTACTTGCTACTGAAATTTGGTTTAGATTATTTATTACAAAAGAAATGAAAGAAAATGAAACGTTAGATTGAATCTATTTGTAAACATTATGAATACTCTTATTCAATATTGGTAAAAACTCTCTTGCAATCTTTTCCCAACTAAAATATTCAATTACAAACTTACGACCATCCTTACCCATTTGTTTTGCTTTATTATTATCCTTGATCAATATGGATATTTTATCAATCCAATCATTATAATCTCCTTTTTCAACAAGAAATCCAGTTTCTTTATCCTTCATTAATTCTGGTATGCCTCCTGCATTTGTTGCAATTACTGGCTTTTCCATTAGTTGTGCTTCTTGTAATGTAAGAGGTGACATGTCAATTCCACTCACAAGAGCATAAATGTCTATTCCGGCAAGATATTCTCTTACCTTGCCTGGATATTCCAAAGAACCTAACCACTTGAAGTTTTCATATTTTTGCAAGGATGAAAGAATTTTATCTCTGTAAGGTCCATCCCCTGCCCAATAAAATGTCACGTTGGGCATAGATTCTAAAACCTTTGTCAATGTTAACATCTCTTTTGCTTTTCCCCAAATCCATGCTCCCTGTAAAATTCCTACACATGGATGTTTTAACTCCATACCAGTTACAGGAAACCAGCGAGAACTTTCTATACCTCCATACAAAACATATGATTTCTTATCTGGATAATGTTCTCTGACTCTGTTTTCAAGATACTTGCAAATTGGTAAAATTATTGTTGCTCCCTTGAAACATTGTCTGGCCATCCTATCTTTCAAGTAGATTACAGTTCGTTTCAACGGTCCTTTGTATAATGTCTCTTTGGCCCATTTTATCTCTGACCAGTAGTCTCCTCTGAGATGTACAAATAATGGCAAATTTGCTTTCAAAGCAGCTATGCCGAAATGACCCATTCTATCAATAAAAACCGCATCTGGCTTGAATTCTTTTACAAGATTATTGAATTTTTTACGTGTCTGAAACCAATTTCGGATATTCCTACTTGGAAAACCTGTGTAAATGTCCAAGTCATGTACTAATTTACATTCTACACCAAGTTTTGTTAGTGCATCAGCAAATTCAGTTAAATGGAAAAATTTTGGTTTAGCCCCTGCTATAAGTAACTTCAATTTGTTAAGATACAATCTTTTATACATATATTTAACTGATTGAAAAGAAAATTCTAATTATGAAATAATTATAATCTCTTTAGAATATTTGATAGTCTGCCTGATTTTTGAGAAGCCATCACGTTTGCAGATGATTTAGCTGCCATTTCTGTATTTTTGTGGAAAAACACAGGTATGGCAAAAAAAGCCAATCTACCTATTGGTTCTTTATTTTCTAATGGAATTATTTTTCTAACTCCGTGCTTTAAGGCTCCATCAAAGAACAATACGCTTCCAGGTTTCATTATGTTGTCTACATCGACTATCTCTTTTGTTTGTCTATCTTGAATAGTCAAACCGCCATCTGCATAATCTTGATGCTTGAATGTTAACGGAACCATAAAATGTAATAATGCAAAAGTGGATTTATCTTTAGGATAACCATCTTCATGTTCTTGCAATCTACCAACTGAAGGCGGGTAGTAACTTATTGAATTATAGAATCCGTAACATTGTGGATTGTATGTTTCTCCATAATTGTCAGTCAGTCCTAATGTAATATTTCTAATTCTGTTTAATTCTATACATGCATTACGAGTAGGTTCATGAGTAGGAGTATTCCAAAGAAAGTCAAAGTATCTATAAAGTGTCCAAAAATCTGAATCTGTAAATGAGTTCAAATTATTCTGACCTAATACAAGGTCTCCTCTTAATACATCAGCAGATGGTTTGTTGGTACGAAAATAGTTTAACCAAAATTCTCTAGATTCTTTAATGAAGTTGATGCTAATTACGTCATTATATACGCCATATCCATTTTTAATTACATCTGCTTTAATTTGAGAAGGAGAAGGAAAATTTGGATTGAGATAAGTTGAACCCTGGATCACGTTTCAGAGTAAGTCTCGTAAAATAAAAGCATATCGAAAATTTTCATTCATTACAAAAATATTTGAAAAAATATCCTTAATGAATTATTGAAATCCACCATGGCATCTTTACGTATGTATTGAGATTTGTTTGTATTTTTATTGAATCTTTGATTGAATCTAACTATGTATCCATTAGTTTCAATTACTTTTTATTTACCTCAAAAATAGACTCAAATCAGTCTTGAAATCTAGTCTGATGGAATACATTGTCTGTCCATCATGTGGTAATGATTTTAACTTAAAAATCTTAAAAAAACAAAAAAATGAAATTATAGAAGGTTTACTCACATGTAAGAAGAACCATAAATTCAAGATAACAGACGGAATTCCACGATTTGTATTTGATATTACAAAAAATTTCGTTAAAACAGAAGATGCCTTTTCCTCAAAATGGAGGCAATATCATAAATCATATCATGAGAAAAAATGGTTTGATTTTCAAAAGGATTGGTTTTTGAGTAGATTTGGATGGAAAAAAATTGATGACTTTAATAGTTTTTTGGATACGCGACATTACATTTTGGATGCAGGAACCGGTCTTGGTAATAGTGCAAAACTTATTTCAAAAAATAAAAATGCACAAATCTTTGCATTGGATGCAAGCGAGAGTATTAACTTTGCATACCGAAAATATGGTGATATTGAAAATATTCACTTTCTTCAGGCAGATTTAAGACAACTTCCATTTAGGAAAAAATTCTTTGATTATGTATATTCTGATCAAGTGTTACATCATACAAAGAATACTGAAACATCATTCAAATATCTCACTAAATTTCTTGTTGATTCTGGTTATATTTCCATTTATGTATATAATAAAAAAGCACCAATACGTGAATTTGCAGATGATTATATCAGATCAAAGACTGTTAATATGACAGCAAAAGACTGTATCGAATTTTCAAAGGACATGACATATCTTGGAAAAAGTCTTGCAAATCTGAAAAAGAAAATTACAATTCCTCGTGATATTCCACTTCTTAACATAAAAGCAGGCACTTATGATGTACAGCGTTTTATTTATTGGCATTTCTTAAAGTGCTTCTGGGCTGAGGATGGAGATTTTGAAAGAAGTGTAGGAGTTAATTTCGATTGGTATTATCCAAAATTTGCATATAGACATACTCCTGAAGAAGTTCGTAAATGGTATGGAGATAGTAAAATCAAGATAACTCACTTTAAAGAAATTGAAAGTGGAATAAGTGTTACCGGTAAAAAAATCTAATTATAATATATTTTGTTATCTGTAATGATATGAAAAATTAATCCACTTCATGGAATTATTTGATTAAGAATTATTCTATTACAATTTTTTCTTTTGCTTTCCAGGAACTCCAACAAATAATGATTTGTCTGGTACATCACTAATTAGGACAGTTCCTGCTCCTATGATACACCATTTACCTATGGATATTTTTTCTTTTGTTACTGTACCAGAGCCAATAAATGTTCCAGTTTGAATAAAATTATTACCATTTATGTTCACACCTGGTGATAAATCCACATAATCTGATATTTTTGCATCATGGGCTATGGTACAATTTGTATCTATTCTACAATGGTTTCCTATAGTTACATCAACAGTCAAAACAGATCCAGCTTGAATAATTGTTCCTTTTCCTACCTTTACTGAATCCGACATTATTACAGAAGGATGTATTACTGTGATAAATTCCACACCAATTCTTTCTAGTTTTTCTACAATCTTTTTTCTTATTTTGCCATCTCCGATCGCTATTACACATTTCACTTTTTGTGTTGGTTTATTTGAAAACCATTCAAAACCTCCTAATACTCTTTTTTTATGCTTAATTTTATTGTGCAATTGTTCATCCTCATCGATGAATCCTAGTACATCATATTTTTTTGAATTCTTGTTGCAATCTGATAATGTCCAGAGTACCTCTCTACCTAGATTTCCTGCTCCAACAATGACAACTTTTATTATTTTTACAACCATTTTTATATAAAAATGATAAAGATGACGTGTTGATAAATACTGCTGTAATACCTGCTGCTGGATTTGGTACAAGGCTACTAACGTTAACTAAAGAAACACCTAAGGAAATGGTACCGTTATTTTATAGGATAAATGATGAAATTGTAACTTGTCCACTAATAGAGAGGATATTTTCACAATTATTTGACTCTGGTATCAGAAACTTTTGCTTTATAGTTGGTAAGAAAAAAAGAGCAATTGAGGATCACTTTACTTTGGATAATGATTATGTGAAGTTATTGCAAAAAAACAATAAAACCTTTCAATATATACTACAAGATTTTTACAAAAAAGTAGAACAATCCAATATCGTTTGGATTAATCAAAACATACCTAAAGGATTTGGTGATGCAGTTTTACACGCAAAGGAATTCGTAGGTGATAAACCGTTTCTAGTACACGCAGGTGATGCATTTGTACGAGATAGTAATGAACACATTCCAAAATTAATTGATGCTCACGCCAAGAATGATTCAGATATTACATTATTTCTAAGGGAAATTAAAAACCCCAGATCATATGGAGTTGCCCAGGCAAAAAAAATTGGTAAGAATTTATACTATGTAAGAAAAGTGGAAGAGAAACCCAAACAACCAAAAAGCAATTTTGCCTTGATGCCGTTGTATATTTTTGAGCCAATTATTTTTGATGCACTTCAAATTACTAAACCTGGTCTGAGAAATGAATTACAACTAACCGATGCAATTCAACAGGTTATAGAATGGGATGGTGATGTAAAAGCAATTAAATTTATGCGTGCTGATGATTGCATAGACATAGGTACACCAGATAACTATTTCAGGGCACTCAAAGTTTCATATAGAGACAGTCTATTCTGATAAGGAAAAATTCTATACATTAGTTATCCCTCTCTTTCAAAAAATTCTTTTATGCTCTCTATAATGTAATTCATCTCTGTTTTCTTTAGATGTGGATACATGGGAAGACTGAGGATCTTATCCGCGATGCGTTCAGTATTTTTTAATAAACCTTTTTTGTAACCAAATTTTCTCCTATAAAAACTAGTTAGATGTATTGGTTCATAGATTATCTTTGTTTGTATTCCCTTCTTTGTCATAAAACTATGTAATTCATCACGTTTTCTTCTTCCTTCTCTAACTTTTACAGTATACAACATGAAATTACTTTTTCGATCATTTGAAATTACCGGAGACTCGATTGTTTGAACATTAGAAAGTAATTTAGTCAAATATGCTGCATTATTATTTCTCATTTTGATCAGTTTTTCTAATTTGTCTATTTGAGAAATGCCCAAGGCTGCAGTCATGGCAGACATTCTCCAATTATATCCAAGTGATGTATAATCAGATGAATTGGCAGACATGAAATAATTTTCAGTATCGATTCTTCCATGGGAACGAATTCTGATTAGATCTTCGTAGATCTTTCTTGAGTCTGTAACTGCTGCACCGCCTTCTCCTGAAGTTATTATCTTATTCCAAGCGAAACTTATGACTGAAGCATCACCAAAGGAACCCCCACTCTTACCATTGATCTTTGAACCTAAAGCTGTTGCGGCATCCTCAATTAATGTCAATTTGTAATCGCTAGCAATTTTTCTTATTTCGTTTATTTTGCAAATATTTCCTGCATAATGAACTGGCATTATTGCCTTTGTTTTTTTAGTTATTTTTGATTCTACATCATGTGGATCTAAACCATAGGTTGAATCCTCAATATCTGCAAACCTTGGAGTTGCGTTTACAAACATGACTGAATTTGATGAGGCAATGAATGTAAATGATGGAAGTATTATCTCATCTCGATTCGAAAATTTGTATGATATCATTAGAGCATGTAATGCAGAAGTGGCAGAATTGAAAACAACACAATATTTTCTATCTGTTTTTTCGGCAACCTTTTTTTCTAACTCGATAGTTTCTGACGAAAGACCCCAATACATTCCTCTCTTTAACACAGAAAGTACTTTTCTTCCATCATTTTCATCATAATGCATTTTGAAGAGAGGAATCTTCCACTGTGACATAAAAGTGCGTATTATCAATCAATAATTAAACTGTATTACTATACTCTCCAAACTTTTTTTATTTTATTTCTACATATTTAGAATAGAAATATTGATCAAGACAAATATTAATTATATATGGAAATAAAGTCTGTTGGATATTAAAATTGGATAGAAAAATTAAAGTTGCATTCGTATACAGACCATGTGTTTCACTAAGAAATGATCATTTTTTCACTATTAGTTATAATTTCTTTATGAAAGCATTACAAAGAAATCCTAGAATTGAAATGAATTACATTACTACCGACAGAACTTTTGATTCTTCTAAATTAAAGAGTAATTTTGATATAGTCTTGTTTTTTGAAAATGGCGAAAATCCAGATGGCTGTGTACCAAGTGAAATAATGGGGATTAAAGATCTTGATATTCCAGTTATAGCAAAAATAGGTGATCCGTGGGCAGCTCCAAACAAAAATATTCAAAAAATTCATGAGGATTACAAAATAGATGCATATTTTGGATATCAACATGATAGTCTCTTTTACAAATATTACCCAAAAAACTACAAATACAAAATAGTTCTTTTTGGCCTAGAACCATCATTATTTCAAAATCTAACTCCTTATAAAAATAGAATAAAAAATAGAATTCTTAATTCGGGAGCTGTTGCAAATAAGAAGATTGCATCAAGAATTCTAAGCAAGATTACAAAAGGAGAAGCAGATCCTATGAAGCATTATAAATTAAGAACACAATGCAATGAATTGCCCTATGTAGATTATACAGCAACCTTACAACATGAATTTATTGGTGACAAATACCCTCTACTCTTACAAAAATATGCTACTTCAATTGCTTCATCTAGTGTGAATTATACCACTAAATATATGGAAATTCCTGCTGCGGGTTGCTTAACCTTTATGGAAATAACTGAAAAAAATCATGGAGATTATCTTAGATTCGAAGATGGTAAAACTGCTATATTCATAAATGAAAAAAACTACAAAGATAAATTTGAAGAATATCTTCAAGATTTAGATAATCCCAAATGGGAAAAAATAGCTAATGCGGGAAGAGAATATGTTATGACTCATCTAAATAATGATCTTGCGACTAATTCTCTGGTGGATTTGATGGAAGAGTTGTTGCATTAAACCAAATTATCAAATTGACGATTTTTATAATATCTCTGAATTAGTTATCAAACCAATTATTATTTTTGATATACCATTCTACCGTATTCTTTACACCGTCTTCAAAATTCACCTTGGGGGACCATTTCAATTTTGATCTTATTTTTGATGAATCTAGGCTGTATCGATAGTCATGACCAGGTCTATCTTGTACAAATTCATAGAGATCTGATGGTTTATTCATTATGGACAATATCTTGCCAATTACTGTCAATACATCAAATTCATTATGTGCTGATATGTTGTATGATTCTCCAGACTCGCCTTTTTCTAATACATTCAAGATGGCACTACAGTGGTCTTCAACAAATATCCAATCTCTTACTCCTTTACCGTGATTTTGTATTGGTATTTTTTTATTTTTACCTGCAAACAAAATTGCCTTGGGAATAAGCTTCTCAGGAAACTGTCTTGGTCCATAATTATTTGTACATCTAGTTATGACTGCATCTATGCCATGTGTAACTACATAGGAATTAATCAAGAGTTCTGCAGATGCCTTTGTAGCAGAATATGGGCTGGAAGGATTTAATCTGAAACTCTCATCAGCACTATCATGTTCTAGACTCCCAAAAACTTCATCTGTAGAAATGTGAACTAGTCTTTTCTTATACTTCCTTAGTATTTCTAATATGGTGAAAACACCCAAAAAGTTTGAATCTATGAATGGTCTTGCATTTTCAATACTGCGATCCACATGTGATTCTGCAGCAAAGTTGACTACTGCATCACAATCTGCTATTAATTTATTCATAAGGGTATGATTATTTATGTTGCCTTTTACAAAATTGTAATTACTTGACTTTTCTATTTCGTAAAGATTCCTATGATTTGAACCAGTGAGTTCATCATCAACATTGACTATTTCATAATTTTCATAATTGTTAAGAACATGCAATATGAAATTGCTACCAATAAATCCAAGTCCTCCTGTAACTAGCATCTTCATAGATAACCATTATTCAGTATTGGCTTAATCTATATCACCTTAACGGATTGAAAAATAATTAATTTTAGATAAACCATAATCAATAAATTCTATTAATCAACTGACTCAATTTTGGTTAGTTGTATGTTGATATAACTCTCCACATATGTAATTACGTGGCAGGAAAAAAAAATCTAGTCTTTCGTGCTTGGTTTTACTTTAGACAGGGATGGAGTACATATTTTGCATTCATACTAGCAGCTATAAACACCATGGTTACAACCTATTATTTGGCAATAAAAGATGTACCTGCACTAAAAGTGATATTTCCTTCTTTTCTTGCATACGTGTCAATTCTATCATTTATTGGAATTCCGACCCTAGTTGCAGTCGGCTATCTTCATTTTAAGAGAAGTGGGGCTTTCAGGGCTGAGGCAGATATATCAATTGAAGTAAATCCATACACACGAAGAATGCTGGAAAATACTGAAATTCTTTTATCATTGTATCCGAAACTAAGTGAGATTCTAGTTAAGATATCAAAAAATGAGAAATTGTCCGAAAAAGAAGTTGAAGAGATTTCTAACTTACAGAATGAGATAAAAGATCACATGAAAAATCAATTAATGAAAGAAAAAAATAAATCAAGTTTTCGTTAATACATAAATCATAAAAAATTAATTTAATTTATCTGATCAAACTTGTTATAATTTATTTGGTATATTTTTACATGATATTTTAACTTATTATCAGTAGAGTCATACACTTTTAGTAAATATGGATATTTCTCGTCATGGAAATAAACATCGTTTAGAAAAGCTGGTCTGTCCTTATCTCCATCTAGAACCAAATGAGTCAAACCTTTGCTTTTGGAATCTTTGATATATTTTTCAAGAGAGTCAAATCCTTGGGTTGAAATGGCATGAACATGAAAATTGACAGATGTTTTTAATGCGGGCCAATTTTCTGGCAGTTCTGCTGGAATTATGTAGCTGTCCTCTGGATAGTAGTCATTTATTCCATTGGCTAGAACTGCTACATGATTTCCTACCTCAAAAGACTCTCTTTGATGTTCATAATCGTATTTCTTGATATCCAAGAAAATGATTGATGAAAATACAATTCCGCCTACAATCAAAATAAGAAAGATATTGCTTGCCTTCATTTTTTTTCTTATTGCCTGTATGGTGAAAATTGTCATTATGCAAAAAAGAGGATACAAAATATACAGATATCTTGTATCCTGAATACCTCTTGCATAGGCATAAAGTGCAGGTATTGTCATTATGATGATTGATATAATTACTGTTATCTTGTTGTAATCTCGATTTTTGAAAATATAGTATATACCCGTGGGTAAGAAAAATATAAAAAATGGCAACGAAATCCAGCCTAGATATTTGAACAAATTCTCAAAGCCAGTAGCCACAAATCCCAAGAATCCAAATTTGGAATTTTCACTGGATGAAATAGTTATTGCTGAATCACCGCCGGCAATTATGTGGCTAGTCAAACCGTCACTTCCCGTGGTCTGAATTCTGACATAGGCAACGGGAACAAGCAACAGAACAAAAATACTTACTCCCAGTAAATAACGCAGAATTACTTTATTTTCTCTCCTAAAACGCAGGAAAAATACTATTGATAGTACACCAAAAAGCAACAAACCCTCGTAACGTGCCATTGCGCATAATGATGCAATTGCAAATGATGCATAGACAGCCTTGATCTTATTGCTCATTAGCAGAAACAGCGAAGTAGTAGCAAGAAGTATGTACAATGGATCTGTTATTCCAAGTAAAGAGTTTTGAATTACATGTGGTTCAAAGGCAAATAATAACGCACCAAGCAATGAATATGTTCTATTAAAAAATCTATTACATAGAAAATAAACAGGAATTGTTGTAAGTGTCGAGACAGAAACACTAAGGAGTCGCTGTAATGTCATGTAATCCAAAAAATTATTGAAATGAAATGTGGAAAAGAAAACTGATACTAATGCAGGCCATCCATTATTTGGAAAATTATAACCAGATGGAAAATGACCTAAAATACTGGTATCTGTGGCATAGAAAAAGTAGTTTAATGAATCTAAAATGAGCGGGACATTATATGGAAAGTAGTAGAGTCTCAGAAGTAACGATGCACAAACAATAACAAACAAGGAAAATGCCGGTCTCTTTGTCAAGTAGTCTAGGCTGTTCTTAAGATGAGGTGATCTAATTGGGGTTGATTCAGACAATTTGTAAACTGATAATCCATAGAGATTAAAAGGTAATAAATTATCCCAGAGTTTTTGTTTCTTTGAATATTCTATTGATAATTACATAAAATATTGCTTCTGACGTACCTGCTAAAACTAATGCGGTTGCAACGCCTCTAATACCAAAGTTCGTTCCTAATGCTAAAATCAGCACAACTTCCATAATGATGTAAATTAATGATCCTGTCAAAATGAATCTGCTTTTTTCAGCACCCAAAAACTTTGATTGATAAATTAATATCGTTGAACTTGGAATTGTTCCTAAACTTATTATTTGTATTACCTCAGTGGCTTGAATAAATTTTGGGAATATGATTGGAATTAAAATGGGAGAAAAGAAAATGCCAATTACAGCAAAACCAATTGACATCAAAAATATAATCATCTTTAATTTTTTGTTAGGATTTCCACTTGCATCATGTGGTAACATGTATTTGTACGCTATTGATGGAAGAATTTGTAAAATAGAAAAAAATTGTAAACCAAGTTGGTAATTTCCAAGAACAGTGTATCCTAAAATTGGGGCAATTATTATTTTATCAATAGAACCATTAATTGCTCCTGCCAAATTCAACACAAAACTATTGATCATAAAACCAAAACGAGGTTTAATGAGTGAAAAATCAAGGTTTGTTTCTTTGAATCCTTTGTATATTCTTATACTGTAAGGGAAAAATGCCAATCCGATACCCAAAATTACACCTTCCCATCCTGAAAGATAATAGAATCCAATTGATAATCCTACCATCAAAACCTTGTTAGTTATCACGTATTTTGTATAACTGTTATACATCTTCTTGCCGAGAACCTCAAAACTTGCTAGTCCAAAAATTACTGCACCAAAAGCATAGATGCTTGTTCCTATATCATGAAAAATAAAGTATAAAACTAAAGATGATATGCAACCTGCAACTATCGAAATAAAAAAAACAGGGGCTTCTATTTTGATATTTTTGGCAGTATACACAGATAACATATTGGATGCACCAACCAATGAAACTGTAGATGCTATACTTCCAATAGCAAGAAAATAACTGACTTTGCCATAAGCATCTACTCCTAGTAAAGATGCCATATAAAACCAAAAAATTGCAGCTATTCCATTTGATGCTATGTCAGCTATTCCTATGGTTGCAAGTCCTCTCAGGCCAGTACCCATATTTTTGATCTTATTCCAATTATTATTCATGATTAATGGTTTTAGAGTGATGATAAAATAGATAAATTATTCACTACGTCTTTCTCTTACAACATTTACTAGTGAAAATAGCATAATTGCGGTCATAATCAACATGGTTGCAACTATGATCGAAGCTAGTCCTATTAATGCTACATTGGTAACAACTTGACGGGTAATTGTAAAGATCTGAATTGTCCAAACTATGAAACCTAATCCTAATGCCAAAAAGAAAATACCAGGAATACCGTAAAATTTCAGTGGATGTTCTATTGAAATAAATTTCATTGTACTAAGTATGACTGATATGCCGTGAGATACGGGATGGTGAGTTGAAGTATCTCCTTCGTAAAGTATGGTTATTGGAACTTCCTTTATTTTGAATCCCTTTTTACTAGATTTGATCAAGATCTCAGTAGAAACACCCATTCCTTGGTCTGAGGGAGTTATTTCCTTTAACACCCTTTTATTATATGCTCTAAATCCACTCTGAGAATCAGTTAACTTGATATCTGTTGAAATGTTGGCTAGGCTGGTTATTGTTTTAATTCCAGCTTTTCTGTAGGCAGGAACATTTTTTCCATTGTTTCCAAGAAACCTTGAACCTATGACTATGTCTACTTCATTTTTTAGAATGGGTTCTAATACTGGATTGATATCTTCAATACGATGCTGACCATCTGCGTCAAATGTTATCAAAGCATCAGCATTCATATCGCTAGCTTTTTCAAAAAGAGATCTAATTGCTGCCCCATATCCGAGATTTTTGGTATGTGTAATAACAATTGCCCCCATTTTCTCTGCAACAGGGCCAGTTAGGTCAGACGATCCATCGTTGCATACTATGATTTTATCTGTTATCTTCTTAAGCTTAAGTATGATTGACGCAATATTTTTTTCTTCATTAAATGCTGGTATTCCAATTACTACTTCCATATTCCAAATTCTCTCTGTACGTAGACATATTAAAGTTGTAGATTTTTTGAGAAATAGTAAATTTTCTGATATGATTATTGTGGGAAATTACACTTGATTCAATTATTTGTTTGATTGATAAATTCTATGAACTGCTTTCTTGTATGCCTTTGATTACTATGTCCTGCTCATTTCTAGTTATGTTAGGATAAAATGGCAATGAAATCATTTCGCTGTATAATGCAATTGTATTTTTCAAATTATCTGTATGATTCTTAAATTTTCTAAAAACTGTGAATTGATGTAACGGTTTATAGTGTACTGAAGTACTTATTCCTCGTTCTAATAGTCTTCTAAAAAGTTCATCTCTATTTATTCCATATTCCTTTTCGATTCTAATTATATACAAATGATATGCATTATGATCAACTCTTGAAGAAACTGGAGTTATTACTCCTTTAATTTTACTTAGTTTGGAATTATAATAATCATGAGCTTTTTTCCGCATGAAATTTAATTTTCGTATTCTTTTTAGCTGACTTATTCCTAATGATGATCTAATCTCATCCAGTCTAAAATTATAGCCAGATTCAACTACGTCATAATCCCATGGTTTTCCATGAGTGTATCTTTGTATAAGTGATTTTGTAATTCCATGATTTCTTGCCATGTTTACATATTCTGCAATTTTTTTAGAGTTTGTAATTATCATACCTCCTTCTACTGTTGTAATGTTCTTAGTAGGATAGAAACTAAAACAACCTGCGTCGCCAAATGTTCCAACGTGTTTCTTTTGAGATGTTGCTCCAATGGCATGAGCACAGTCTTCTATGACCATTAGGTTATTTGATTTTGCAATTTTAATTATTTCTTTCATGTTGCACGCTCTTCCAGCAAAATGGACAGGTAAAATTACCTTAGTTTTTTTTGTTATGTTATTTTTTATTGAATTAATTGAAATATTCATCTCTTCTTTATCAACATCGGTAAAAACCGGAGTTGCACCAGTATGTACAACAGCATTTGCAGTAGCGACAAATGTGAGGTCTGGGAGAATCACCTCATCTCCTTTTCCTATTCCACAAGCCTTCAAAGACAAAAATAATGCAGATGTGGCATTTGATACCCCTATGGCATAGCGAGTACCCGTGAATTTTGCAAAATCCGATTCGAATTGGCGAAGTTTAGGTCCATCAGTGAGAAATGTAGAATGCAATGCATCCATTACGGCTTTTCTATCCGAGTTTGTAACCCATGGTGAAAAAAAAGGCACTTTAAAAGAAGAATTTCTTGATGAACTTCTTATACTCTTACTCTTCAAACCGCAATTAGAATAAAAAACAATGATCTTATTAACTGTCTAGCCTAGAATCGTCTCATACAATTTTAAAGTGTTTGATGCCATCTGCATAGAGTTACAAGTATCATTTACCATCTTGTAGCCTGCTAATCCTAATTCGATTTTCATATTCGAATTCTTTAGAAGTTTTAAAATTGCCTCTGATAAACCGGTATGGTCTTCTGGCTCTACAAGAAGGGCATTTTTTCCATCTTCAATAGTGTATGGAACTCCATGAGTTTTTGTACTGATTACAGCTTTTTTGAAGGCAAAACCTTCCAATGGAGTTAGTGGTGATAACTCCCACCTTGATGGCAAAACCAAAAATTCACATGCCTGATATGCAGCTATCACATCTTCTCTCGGAGGTTTTTTTATCACAATGACACTATCTCCAATATCTAAATCCTTAATCATTCTAAACATCTCAGATTCAAATCCAAAATCTACTCCCATAATTACTAATTTGATATTCTGAGCCTCTGATTTGTTCTTGAGAAGTTCCCATGCTCTTAAAAGAACATCAACTCCTTTTACTTTATGGAATCTTCCAAGAAATAAAATAAAATTTTGGTTTATTGAGTATTTCTTTTTAAAATCTATGTTATTTGACTGCATGCTATCTAGATTGATTCCATTTTTAATAGTTGTAATTTTGGATTTGTCCTTAAATTGTTCAAAAATGTCTTTTTCATAATCATTTGCAACACTAATCTTTGAAGCTTGATTTATTATGAATTTCACCATAGGCATTTGTAGTTTGTAAATTATTTTTTTAATAATGCTACCGCCGGTCAAATCAGGATGAGTAGTGAGACCTCCCTGATCTGATATCACAAGTGGAATTTTATGCCTCTTGGAAACTAATGCGGCTATTAATGATTGAAAACTCCTGATCCCTACAGTATGTATGATGTCAGGTTTGTCATTTTTAATTCGATTATACATACTAGGATTCACATAAAAAAGCTGGAATGAGAACCATACATGCGTTCGATTTATTTTGAATCCCTGAATTTCCTCTAATCTTGGAAGTTTTTTATTGAATGTCTTTGGATTATTGGCAAAATCTAGATCTGTAGTATATATGGTAACATCATGACCAATTTTTGCTAATTCTCTTGCGATATCAACACACAAAAAGAGTATTCCTCCAAACTGTGTAGCAGGCAAAGATGCAGGACAAACAAGTGCAATTTTCATTTTATGTACAATCTATCTGAAACTATGATGACTTTAATTGCTTTTAGTAAAAATATGCAAAGTATTCCCTTAGGTTTAAGATACAAACAACACCTTTATGTAAACTATGGTGGCTGAATTTGAATCATAACCATGAATAATCTGTCATTTCTTCTGTCTGTTTTGAAATATTCGATTACTCATCCAGGTGTAGGACGAGAACTGTTAAAATCAAAATACCAAACATGGGACGATTCTAGAAAAAAATACTCGATTTTTGATTATAATAGTAAAAAAATGGAGCTTGATGAAATACTCGAAAGATTATTTCCAGAACTAAAAGGCTCATTTTCAGATCTTGAAAAAAACACAATTAATCTACAAAACCACACACGTATTTTCTTTGATAAAATTAAAGACATCGATTATCCTTCACACACAAAACCTTATCCTATAGAATATACTTTGGATAACACTAGTGGTTTTTTTCTATATGTTTTGTGCAAGTTGTTAAAACCTGATACAGTTGTCGAAACTGGGGTTGCGTATGGGTCAAGTAGCATGTATATCCTTCAAGCACTGTCTGAAAATAACAAGGGAACATTATATTCAATTGATTTTGCATTCAGCCCATGGCAATCTGAAAAAATGATCGGAGCAGCAATTCCTGATGACTTGCGTAAAAATTGGAAGTTAATCTTTGGACCCTCATCACAAGAACTACCGAAATTACTGCCGACAATTAGTCCAATAGATGTGTTTTTTCATGACAGTCTGCATACTTTCAAAAATATGACTTCTGAATTTGAGACAGCATGGCCTCACATAAAGAAAGGTGGATTTTTGATATCTGATGATATTTCAGGTAACAATGCTTTCTACAAATTTTATTCCAAATTGAATCTAGACCCTTTCGTATTGCCACAAAAATCATCGCCGAATTCTTTTTTAGGAATTCTTCAAAAATAATAACTATAATTATATTTATTTTACCTTATTGCATACAAAAATCCAATACTGTTAGAAATATCTCTGGATTCTGTTTTATATGATAGGGAAGTTAATTTTTTAATCATGTTTTCTAACAATTGTGGTTTTTCATCAATAAAATGATATTCAATACACATTTTTTTTATTTTATCAAAATACTTGATGTCAAGCGAATCTATTATTTCATATTCTACACCTTCACAGTCTAGCTTTATAAAATCACATTTTTCTAATTTGTTTGAATCAATAACTTCTTTTAGTGAAGTTGATTGGATCTGAATTGATTTTGTACCAGAAATGAACATGCTGTGGCCTGATTCGTCCTCATTAAGATAAATTTTAACTTCGCCTATTTTTTGTGATACAGCACTGTTGAATGGTTTTACATTTGTTATATTATTGAGTTTCAAATTATCTACCAACAAATTGTAATTTTCCTTTACTGGTTCAAAGCACAAAATTTTTCCGGATTTGCAGAATTGTGATGCATATAGTGCAAATAAACCAATATGTGCTCCTATGTCTATAATTGTATCATTATCATGAATTTCAAAACCTGGTTTGTTATATTCTTGCAAAAGCCATACATGAGTAAATGCCATTAAATCAGTTGAATCAACTCTTAATTTTATTTTGATTCCAGATTTTGTTTCTAGTATGTAATATTGCGATTTAATCCAACCTAGATAGATGAAAATGTATGCGTACCAATTTTTGATTATTTTAGTAGCTTGAATTAAAATCTTCAACTTTTCCAGAGTTTTGGTCAACTAGGTTTAATGTAACCATGTTTCGTTAAATAGCTAACGATAATGGAATGAACTTTTAATTAGCAATTCTAATAGATTTAGATCTATGAAAATTATGATTACTGGTGGTTCTGGCTTTATTGGAAGCCATCTATGTGATGAATTTCTTAAAGATAATCATGAAGTAATAGTCTTGACAAAAACCAATTCCTCACTACATAATTTGTCTCATATATCAAAACAAATACTAATTGAAAGAATTGATGTTACAGACTTTGATAAACTGGGAAAAAGCATCGAAAAAAACATGCCTGATGTATTAATTCATCTAGCAGGTGAAACATCACATTCAAAATCATTTGAAAATCCGCTATATGACGTTGATGTAAATGCCAAATCAACATTATTTCTACTTGAAAAAATACGACAGATATGCCCAAAATGTAAATTTATTCTAGGAAGTACCTTTATTGTAATAGGAAAACCCGAAACATTACCAGTAACAGAAGATACTCCCTGTAATCCTACTACCATCTACGGTACAAACAGATTGGCAAGTGAACATTATTGTAAAATATATCATAATGTGTATGGTTTGAATACTCTTGTCTTTAGAATTACAAATTCATATGGTCCAAGAGAGCAGGTTATCCCCACTAAAAATGCAGTGAATTTTTTGATTTACAAAGCTTTCAAAAATGAAGATATATCAATTTACAATAAAGGTGAATTCTTCCGTGATATTGTCTACATATCAGATGTTGTATCTGGAATAAAGACAATCATGCTAAAGGGTAAACCTGGAAATTTGTATTGGATATCATCTGCAAAGAAAACATGGTTTTATGAGTTAGGCAAATGGCTAAACGAACTCACAAAAGCAGAGGTAAAGTATGTGGAAAGTCCACAGTATACAAAAAAAGTTGATGTTGGTAATTTTGTAGTGGATAACTCTAAACTAAGGTCGTTAGGATGGGAAGCCAAAGTATCTGTAAAAGATGGAATTCAAAAAACTCTGGAATTTTTTAAATCACTGAATTAAAATTCAAATCTTTTGTGCTATGTAATTTACTACACTAAACCTTGAGAGATAAAACGGCTAAACGAAGTAAATTTGAATTTTTTAATTATTCTATCTAATCGTTTTAATGTATTTCCAAGATTATAGTAGGTTACAAAATTTTCAAGAAAAGATAATGGTACCTTAGGCATAAATTCTGGCGTTAGCTCCCATGAATGAATGTAGAATGTAGCAGGAAAGTTATTGGAATTGATGTTCTTAATTGCATTTTCAATTACTCTTAGAGGTAATAATCTTAGATAAAATCCTCCACAGGCAGGAATAGTTCTTCCAAAGATTTTGGTTGTCAAAAGAGGAAATTCTAATAATTTTCCTTCAGAATTGTTTTTTTCTATGTTTTTACTATTGATTCTATATGGAACAGTCGGTGCGTTAGGGAGTCCGTATAATCTTGTCTTTGCTGGAACAATACTGCTGTCGTATTGATAACCTGCATCTTCAAGTGCATCGATTGCCCAGGCGCTTGTTTGATTCAAAGAAAAAGTTGGAGCCCTAAAACCCTTTGATTTCTTAGATGTCAAAATATCAAATTTTTTAATCTCATCAGAAAATTTCTCTTTAAAGTTTGGTGAATCGAGTCTTGTATGATACATTGTGTGAAATCCGATCTCATGGCCTCCAGCTAAAATCTTGTCTAACAGATCTGGCTTTGATTCTAATAATTCTCCAACCATAAAAAAAGTTGCGTACGTTTCATTTTTTCTTAACCATTCTAATATCTTGTCAATACCATTAACAACAGTTGGTTTGTTATCTTTTGTTGTAAGATGTCGTTGAATAAATTCAGGATGATACCAATCTTCA
The DNA here is from genome assembly GCA_028867675.1 of Nitrososphaerota archaeon. Lineage (GTDB taxonomy): Archaea > Thermoproteota > Nitrososphaeria > Nitrososphaerales > Nitrosopumilaceae > Nitrosotalea. The sequence goes on from JAGWGA010000010.1 coordinate 48,837, forward strand.
AAATCTATTCCTAGTAGATTCAATTCACGATTCCTTCTATTGGATTAAAATTAATCGTTTTGTATAAAACTTGGTAGATCATCTCTATAGTTAATGTTCTATTTTTTTTATGACACGAGCTGGATTACCCATTACTACACAATAATCCGGTATGTCTTCAAAAACAACACTGCCTGCTCCGACAATGGAATTTTCACCAATTGTGACTCCCGCAGTTATTATTGAACCTGGAAATAAAACTGCTCCAGATTTTATTGTGACCTGCTCTACCTTGCGAGGATAGATTCCTTTCTTTAAAAATAGATTAGCTGTAGGATTGGCATGTGCAAAGATTAAGGCATTTGAACCAATTGTAACATTGTTTTCTATCTTAACTAAACTGGGATAAACTAAATCAATCATAACATAAGGGGAAATATGGCAATTCTTGCCAATTTTTACTCCTCTTGCCTTCTGCATTTTGATTGCAAATCCTGAGCTTGGACAAGAATATGCTAGAGAATGCAGTATCCATGTCCTTAAGAACTTCAGTTTTAATATGAAATGACCGCATGAACCCTTGTAGCCATAAAATTCCATTATCTCATTTTCATTTAGAGTAGAAGTATCCTCCACAATATCTGTCATATACTTAAGAAGAAGAATGAAGTCTTAATCTAAAACCTTTCTAAGAAGAAATACTGACAAGAATGAACTAATAGAAATTTATTGCCAAAATGAGGTATAACACATGCCTATGGAGCCAAAATTATCTCATTATATTAATGCTGCAAGTACTCTGGACACTAGTAACCTTGAGAAAAAAATACGCATTGGGATACTTGGAAGCTTTACATTAAATGGTCTTGAAGAGATATTACAAGTAAAATGCGCTGAGAAAAAAATAAGTGCTTCCATTTTTGTTTCAGGGTATAATCAATATAATCAAGATATTCTAAATGACAAAAGTAATCTCTACGATTTTTCACCAGACATCACCTTTCTAATACTGGATACAAGAAGTATCCTTGGAAATTTTTTTTATACTGTTTACTCATTATCTGTAGATCAAAGAAAAGAGTTGATTGAGAAAAAGTCTGAGGAAATTATAAATCTATTACAAATTTTTACAAAAAAATCAAAATCAAAACTAGTTGTAACAAACTTGAGTATACCAACTTACTCTCCATATGGAATATGTGAGACAAAAGCAGAATTTGGTTTGGTGGAAATGGTAATTAATCTTAATTCAAAATTGGTTAATTATGCCAAAGATAATCCGTCTGTATACGTGTATGATTTCAATGGATTTGTCACACGTTTTGGGGAATCAAATATTTTTGATTTTCGTCAATTCTTCTTTGGAGATATTAAAATCAATTTAGAATTCCTACCTACATTTGCGGAGGACTTGATGGGATATGTAAAAGCGATGATGGGAATAAACAAAAAATGCATTGTACTTGATCTTGATAATACTCTTTGGGGAGGTATAGTAGGTGAAGATGGGTTTAATGGAATAAAATTAGGTCCTACTGCTCCAGGTAATGCCTATGTCGAGTTTCAGCGTTCTATACTCGCACTAAATCAGAGGGGAATTATTTTGGCCATAAATAGTAAAAATAATGAGGATGAGGCGCTTGAAGTATTACGAAATCATCCTCACATGATCCTACGTGAAGAAAACTTTGCAAGTATTAGAATAAACTGGAATGATAAAGTATCTAATATGAAAGAAATTGCAGAGGAATTGAATATTGGACTAGATAGTATGGCGTTCTTTGATGATGATCCGGTAAACAGAGAATACATGACTTTGAATTTACCGGAGGTTCTAACGGTAAACCTACCATCTGACCCTGCTCTGTACGCTTCAACTTTATACTACATTAGCGATTTTAACGTGCTCAAGATAACTGATGAGGACATAAAACGAAAAGATATGTATCTTCAAGAGAAAAAAAGGAAAGATTTTGAAAAAGATGCAACTAACCTTGAAGACTTTATAAAACAACTTGATGTAAAACTCAAGATAAAAAAGGCAGATCAGTTTACCATTCCAAGAATATCACAACTCACACTAAAGACAAACCAATTCAATTTAACAACTAAAAGATATCAAGAAGAAGAGATAAGACAATTTTCCCAAGATGGGAATATGTTGGTAGGATGTGCTCAAGTTGAGGACAAGTTTGGTGATAATGGTATAACTGGTGTATTTATTGTAAAAAAAGAGAATACCAAAGAGTGGATGATTGATACTTTTCTTCTAAGCTGTAGAGTAATGGGACGAGAAATTGAAAAGGGAATATTATCTCATATAATAAACAAGGCTAGTGAAAATAAAATTGAACGTCTAAAAGCACAATTTGTTCCAACCAAGAAAAATAAACCTGTAGAAAATTTTCTACCTGACTGTGGATTTCATAAGGAAGGTGATTATTGGGTTTATCCAATAAATTCTTCATTTAAGGTTCCAGATTACCTAGGAATTAGTGTGGAATAATGTCCAAAAGACTCTATGATCTCATTGGTAAGGTAATGAATGTGCCAGTATCTCAAATTAATGATAATTCTGGTCCTGAATCAATTGAGAGCTGGACATCATTCAATGGCTATGTTTTATTGTATGAACTGGAACATGAATTTAATGTAAAATTTACTATGGAGGAAGCCATTGATGTTAAGACAATCTCCGATATTAAACGGCATTTGCAAAATCATGGAGTAGTATTTAATGACTGAAATGTGTGAAGAACACAAATTAGAAGAAATTCAAATAGGACAGAAAAAATTTTTTTCTGTTAAAATAACAGAATCATTAGTGAATGAATTTGCAAAGATCTCCGGTGATTTTAATCCATTGCACATGGATGAGCAATATGCAAAATCGACAAACTTTCAGAGACGAGTATGTCATGGTATGCTTTTGGCATCATTCTTTTCTAAAATGATTGGCATGTATCTGCCTGGAAAAAATGCTTTATATTTTTCGCAGACTCTAAATTTCAGATTACCTTGTTTCATACAAGATAATGTGACTGTAGAGGGAGAAGTGCTTGAGAAGAGCCTGGCAAGTAGAATGCTTACTCTTAAAACCGTAATAAATAATGAAGACGGAAAATGTCTAGTAGACGGAATTGCCAAAGTTTTAGTAAGATAATAAATCATTATTTCAAAAATAGATGAAAATTTATGATTGAAAAGTTTGGTATTGGAATAGATATTGTTGATGTAGCATCATTTGAGAAGATTCCATATTCATCCAAACGAGGATTCTATGAAAAAATATTCTTGCCCTCAGAAATAAAATACTGTCTAAAATACAAAAATCCATATGAAAGATTTGCAGGAAAATTTGCAATAAAAGAAGCAGTAAAAAAATCAATTAGTGAGAATGTATCCCCGCTTAAAATCTTGGTATCTCACTCAAACTCAAAACCAAAAGTTGATTTGATAGGAATGAAAAAAACGAATTACACCTTCATTGCTTCTATTAGTCATGACAAAAAACTTGCTGTTGGTGTAGTTTTAGCAGAAAAAATAAAAAGTAAAACTAAGACAAAATCGAATTCTTAGCTTTTCTGCTAAGGGAAGAAAGTATCTTGTTAAAAAAATTGTTTGTTGTACTACTAGAAACGTTAATGGGAACATAAATGTCATCAGGAAATGTTTTGATTAGTTCTATATCTGAAACGAGTTTCTTGTCTTCCAGCTCTTTGTATCTCTTAGATATCTGCTCTTTGTTTCTAAGAATATCAATCTCCGCCCTTATTTTTGATACTAAAAATCCTTTATAGATATAGAAAAACCAAACCAGAATATCTACAAGTATTAGTGAAGGAAGTATCTTGCGATATGTTTTCTTGGAATAATGAGTTAGTATGCAATATCGTCTATTTCTTTCCAGCCAGAAGAATTTTTTTGCACTCCATTTGAGGATGTAGCTCTCAGCATGATAAATAACTGCAGATGGTACGAAATACGATTTGATCCCTAGCTGTGAAGCTCGCCAACCAAGATCAAGATCATCATGATATAGAAAAAGAAATGGATCAAGAAAATCCAGACTTTTAAGAACAGATGTAGAAGTAAACAGACATGTCCCAGAAGCATATCCAATTTGTTCAATTTCATTTCTCTGATTGTTATCTCTTAATCCCTTGTCTCTTGCAAATCCAAAACCAAATAGATGAAGCATATTTCCTGTGCTTTGGAGGATTCCTTTTTCGTAAAGTGAGAGTATCTTTGGTTGGTAAAGTCCTATGCCTTTTTTTCTATATGCATCAAGTAGACCAATTAACCAATTTGGTTCAACTATTGTATCCGGATTTAGTATAACTATGAATTCTCCGTTAGCATTTCTTATTCCTACATTATTTCCTTCACAATATCCCAAATTAGTTTCATTTCTAATTACGTGAATTTTATCAAATCTTTCTTTACATGTTACATGACTCTTATCTGATGAGGCATTATCTACTACAATTATCTCAATATTCTTGTAATTACTCTTGAATACTGAATCAACACAATTTAACAATAATTCTCCTGCATTGTAATTAAGAATGACAATACTGACTAGAGGTTGATGTTCAGTAGACAATTCTATTCTAAAAACGTACCACAATTACAGTTCTTAAGTTTGAGTGAGTAATCATTGTAAATATTAAAGTGAAA
>JAGWGA010000110.1 GCA_028867675.1 Nitrososphaerota archaeon
ATTATCAGAAGTAGTTGCATTAGCCAATGGAACTGTATTGTCTGCAAGAGATGTAGCTTTTACATGGATATCAGCAGGGGCTGTAATTTTTGGTGCAGTTGTATCCTTGACAGTTACAGTTTGAGTTGCATTTGCCTTGTTACCTGATGCATCTACAACATCCCAAGTAATAGTTGTTGATCCTAATGGAAATTGTTTTGGAGCATTGTTTGTGATTGTAACCGGTTGAAGATCAGTCACTGATGGGTTGCTCAATGATACAGTATTGTTATTCAATGATGTTGCTTCTACAGTGACATTTGCTGGTGCAGTAATCTTTGGAGCAGTTGTATCCACTACATCTATTGTCTGGGTACCGTTTGATACATTTCCAGATACATCTTTGGCTATCCACAATATAGTAGTCTTTCCTAGTGGGAATGTCTTTGATGCGTTGTTTGTGATTGTAACCTGCTGGATGTCTGTAGCAGTTGCATTACCAATTGGTACTGTGTTGTCTTTTAGTGAAGTTGCTTCAAAAGTGACATCTGCTGGAATGGTAAGCTTTGGTGGTGTGGTGTTTTTCACCAAAACAGTTTGAGTAGCATTAGATGTATTTCCAGATTCGTCCTTAGCAGTCCATGTTATGGTTGTCAAACCGATTGGGAATTGTTTTGGAGCATTGTTTGTAACAG
>JAGWGA010000111.1 GCA_028867675.1 Nitrososphaerota archaeon
TTTCACAGAACATCAATTATCATTTTTAAAATCAAACGAGATTCATCCTTTCAATCAAAAAAATATGAATTACAAATAATCTGTTTAACAAAATAACTAATTCTTCTTCAAAGAAACATTTTTAGCTCGATTTGTTCTTAAAATAACATGAGGTTATTCTGGAAAAAGGAAAGAGAAAAAGAGACAATACGGGATAATTCAAGAACAAATGAGGTTCGATCAACCACAAAAGACATCCAGACAAGGTCTGATGAAGGTAAAACAACATCAAAAGAAGATTCGTCGAGATTAAGAAAAGGAGAATTGGACTGTGAAGAAGCAATAATTCAGGACAAGGAAAGGTTTGGCAGGGTCAGAAAGAGTCTCATGAACTATCTGAGGTCAGAATACGGAGTCGAGATGGCTAACAGGGCACTTTGGAGAACCAACAAGAGAAGAATTGGGGCTACTTGAAGAGGTCATAGTAAATTCCTATTTAGGTTGAGGATTGAAGAAGTAGATAATACGTAAGTTCTAATTTGTCAGAGAGACTTTTATTTCTTTCAGAATGATGCACTAACATGAAAACTTCCTCCCATGATTCAATACTCTCAATAATTATTCTTGCGTTGTTTTTTTCTTTATTTACAGGATATGCTTATGCGGAAGATCATTATTTACGTATAAAT
>JAGWGA010000112.1 GCA_028867675.1 Nitrososphaerota archaeon
ATGATAGCGGATGGACCTTGGTAAATTGTTCATTTTGTAGAGGTACAGATGTCATGTTTTCTCCTTATCATATATGAACTGCATCTTAAGACTAATCACTTGATACATTGATCCACTTTCCTCAAAACAACATACGAATTGAAATAAATCAAATCTCTATGGTTTGCATAAGTGTTGATAGTTTTACAGGTTTTTTAAGACAAGAATGTACACCTTTTTTTATTAGGGCGTCTATTTCACTGTCGGTAACAGATGATGCAGTAAACAAGATTATTTTATGTTTACTTATTTCTCCGCTCTTGTGTAGATGATCTATGATGTCAACTCCTGAAAAATCAGGCATTACTAGATCTAATAGTACGACATCAAATTTTTTTTCGGATATTAACTTTAAGCCAATTCTTCCATCATTTGTGCTAATGCATTGATGATTCTTCATAGACATACATTTTGATAACATCTCAGTTATGGTTTCGTTATCATCTATTAACAAAACTTTCATGAGTTCACTTTCTCCATGTTGCGTACAGTACAATAAGGTAGTTTCCGAAAGTGGTGAAAATTGTAGACTATTTTCATCCTTTATACAACACAATCACAGTATAAAAACATCCACATTTAGAATCAAATTAGAAAACGAAAAAATACTTTTCATCCAGAGTAAATA
>JAGWGA010000113.1 GCA_028867675.1 Nitrososphaerota archaeon
AAGTGGACCATGGTCTGTTTCTAGCTGTTTTGAGATAGGTATGAAATTCCCACCCTCGTTCGTTAGATCATCAATGGGTATTAAATCTGGATTATTGAATATCAATGACTCTAGTTCCTCTTCAAGTTGGAAAAGGGTGATATCAGCATTAGAAATCTGATCCTTAGTTTTTACAAATACACGCAGATTTATTCACTGTTTTAATTTCATATGTCTAGTTGTAAAAGCATTTGGTTGAAAAAGTGGGCCCAAAATATGGCCCACGTTAGTACCCGAATCCCCCCGGGCCCGTATTACATGTGACTACGAGCCCCGGCTGTTTTTGACCAAAATTTTGTCATTTGGTAGGGTTGCGACATACTGCCAGCCTTCTGTGATCAGTTTTTCAAACTCTTCAACAGTTACGATTTTCTCGGTGCTGATGGTTTCTTCTTTTTTTGCAGTAACTTCGAGGTCTAGAAATTCCTGACTCTTTTGAAATGCTTGTCGCATCTCATCGGTGAGCAGTTTTTCTTGTATCAAATTCCTTTCTTTCTACACGCTCTGCAATCTCTACCACTTCCTTGTCTGAAATCTTGTCAAATAATTCCATGATCAAACCTTTTGTAATGGGTGCGAATCCTGCCTTTGTAGCATTGGCATCCCACCTATATATCGTTCTAGAAT
>JAGWGA010000114.1 GCA_028867675.1 Nitrososphaerota archaeon
AAATAAATCAATACAAAAAATAATCAGGACCTTTTGGGTGCAGGGTATTTTATTTTCAGGTTCTGGTATTTTTTACACGTGACTCCTTTGGTTCAACTTAAAACATTCCCTTAACTTTGTTAGATTTATTGTTTCTTGGGAATAATTCCTCGTATGGCTCCAAGACTTGTTTGCATACATGAATCCCCTTTTCTGTTACCATGTACTTTATTATTTTCTTGCCGCCCCAAGCCTCTTCTGTTTTTCTAATAAATCCTTTTTTTTCCATGCCTTCTAAAATATCTCTATGAGCCATTATGTTTAGGCCGCAGCGAGACGTCAACGCTGTCTGGTTTAATGCACCAATTTCTGTTAATGCAATCAAGATATCTTTTCGTATGTAAATTCGATCTCTATATTCGTGAGACAAACAATCACCTATTCAAAAGAACACCATAGATATGATAGAATATTCATTTTTCTCATTTATTTTATTATTAAAACTGGACATTTAGCTGAGTGGCTTACAGCATTACTTACACTACCTAACAAAACTTGGTCAAATCCTGTTCGTCCATGCGAACCCATTACAATTAGATCAATCTTTTCCGAGGCGGCAAAGTTGTTAATTTCTTTTGAGATGGATTTTGTCTCAATAACATGAACAGA
>JAGWGA010000115.1:0-365 GCA_028867675.1 Nitrososphaerota archaeon
AAAAGTTTCGACATTGGTTTGATGGACTGGCAATGCTTCACAAGTTTTCTTTCAAAGATGGCAAGGTCTCATATGCAAACAAGTTTCTAGAAAGCGAGGCATTCAAGTCTGCAAAAAAGACAGACAAGATTAGCTACAGAGAATTTGCAACTGATCCATGCCGTTCAATATTCAAGCGTGTATCATCCATGTTTTCAAGCAAGTTCACAGATAATGCCAATGTAAACATAACAAGGATAGCTGAGCGCTTTGTGGCAATGACTGAGACTCCGCTTCCGGTGGAGTTTGATCTTAACACACTCAAGACAGTAGGAGTCTTTTCCTACGATGATAAGATAGAGTCAGGGCTTACAACTGCACATCCA
>JAGWGA010000115.1:375-646 GCA_028867675.1 Nitrososphaerota archaeon
GTGCAAAAACAAATAGTCAATTATGCTACAAAAATTGCTCGGGCAAGCAATTACAACATATACAAAATTACAGATGGAACAAATCGTAGAGACCTGATTAATTCCACACCTGTCGAAGAGCCAGCATATATGCACAGTTTTGGCATGACAGAAAATTATGTCATACTTGTAGAGTATCCATTTGTTGTAAAACCGCTTGATCTTTTATTGAGCGGTAAACCATTCATTGAGAACTTTACTTGGAAACCTGAAAGAGGAACCAGATTCATAG
>JAGWGA010000116.1 GCA_028867675.1 Nitrososphaerota archaeon
AGCATTTAGCGGAACTGTGGGGACAAGCTATGCAACAAATGCATTCTCTGATAGAGATGACAAACCAAAACAGTTCAAAAATGACCATGATGGTTTCCATGGGAACCAAAACATCTGTCCAAGTCAAAGCTTTTTGGCAGAACCTCACTTAAAAGGTGCAAAACAAATCTTGGACGTTTCACTCATTGCACAAAATGACGAAGATTCTGGCATAGGAGGTTACTGGGCACTTGATCATTTCAAGGAACATATTCAAGTATGGAAACTTGTAGACAATTCGTTTTATGTGTTGAAAAAATATGATGGCATATTTGTCTCACCAGAAGGTGGTCTTGACCCAGGAACTGGGACACACTTGCAAAATGAATCATCATTTGGTAAAATAACTGGAGGTTATGTGGCTACTATGAATGGAACATTTGCTCCGGGTGCAAATCCGACTCATGGAAATATTGGAACCTTCAACTATGGGGGAACTATGGCAGACATACTTCTAAATACATATGGTAATGGTCAAACAGGAGCTACTCATGCATATGATTGGACATCTGCATACTTTAGCAGCACAAGTGACTTTAATCAAATTCACTGGGGCTGGTCATACAAACTAGATCCTCAATTCCAATCAAGTACATCAGTCAACCAA
>JAGWGA010000117.1 GCA_028867675.1 Nitrososphaerota archaeon
TGCCTCTAACATGGCTATGTAAAAATAAGTTATCTTGTATTTGGTAACTTCCTTCTCATCTTCGTTCTCAAAGAACTCTTTGAACATCATACCGCTAAAAAATAGCAATCCCAATCCCAAAACTATCTCGAGGGGTTTAGTTGGTACAAAGCCAGCTATTTTCAAGAAAACAAAGTAAAGAATTACACCGGTTATTAGACCCAAAATTGTTATCTTGATTGTCTGTTTTGATCCTATTCTGCTCGCAGTCCCTATTCCTACAAGAACCTGTTCTCCGCCCTCTACAAAGATATACTTGAATGACGTAAAAAATATGATTAACTCAAACATGAAATCATTCCATCTTTGAATCTATTTTATTTCTGTAACCTTCCAAGCTGGGTGTATCTCATTCCAACCATGAGGTCTGTCGGTAACCCATGACCCATAAACATCAATTCTATCGCCATTCTTTGGAATCGTAACATCTGTATTGTTTTGATCCTTTGGTATTATCTCAACTACTAACATCCCATTTACCTGTTTTGTATTTTCTTCATTTAGTAACCTCTTGTATGGTTGATCCACATCGAGATTGAACTGATAGTCCCCATCGTCTTGTTTTTGTTCGCTCATGTCATATACTATGCCAACAGCGTCT
>JAGWGA010000118.1 GCA_028867675.1 Nitrososphaerota archaeon
GATTGCAGGTCACTTGGATGGGACATTCAAAAATTAATTGATGCAGGACTGATGTTGATAATTGATGCAAGACCTTTCAAGAGAAAAGAAGGTTTTATCACACTGGATGAATCTTTCTACCAAGGAGAACCGCTGCCGTTTATGCACTTGACACAGCTCATACTAAGTAGCATCAAAAAAATAGGTGCAAAACGTGTTGTCTTGGACTCACTCACTGTACTTACAATGCAATACGTGAATAATTTCTATATCAGGCAAGGTCTACAGGGACTAGTTTATGCATTAGAAGACCAGCATTGCATGTCTGTATTGATCTCAGAAGTGGATTCGTATGAAAAATCTCCTATTGAATGGTATGTGTTATCAGGTGTCATACTGTTGAGTCATATCAGAAAAGAATATTCTATGGAGCGAACAATCCAGGTTCTCAAGATGCGTGGCTTGAAGCATAGCGAACAGATCTTTCCAATAAAACTAAATGAAATGGGTATTCAGATAATGTATCCTAAAATGATGTCATAGATTTACATTCTAAATGTTTTCAGATGTGGACCAAAACAAGTCAAAAAGAGTCTTCATTGAATAAACCAAGGTTTCTGAATCTGTCCACATGGCATTCATTTGTTGTGGCGTCTGGTT
>JAGWGA010000119.1 GCA_028867675.1 Nitrososphaerota archaeon
CATTGTTTCTTGCTCTCATCTCCACCACCGCCAAGTACATAGAGGTCTTGGTCGTGTGAAGTGTACTTTTGTCCCACTACATATACAAGCACATAGTTTGATCCTGAATCCCGTAACATCTGCCATGCCTGATCAGGAGAGCTCAAGAGTATTCTTGCAATGTTTGCTATAACATTAGTATCAATAGTAGCATTATCGGCAAGTGTCTTTCTGTCCCCTAGAGTTTGCACCCAATATCCATAATCCCACCACGATGCAACTACAGAACCTGTTGGAGTGTTATTTTTTAACCAGTTCATCGCACTGGGCCAGTCATCTGTTGCAATTGCAAAGTTTGATCCTCCGTTTAATATGGTAGGCGGGGCCTTGGTCATTGTTATCCAATTGGCATTTACTGGGTAAAGTGTAGGTACAAGCAATAACGCAACAATTACTGCAACAAATGCAATTTTTGGAAGCCTTCCAAGCAGTTCGCTTGTCTTCTTTGGTGCATCTTTCTTTCCGGCTCCCTTCCTCGAGTCTACAGTACTGATAGGTTTTACATCGCGTCCTAGTATATCTCTCACAAGAATTGCCAGTCCTATTGATGATAAAATAATAACAGAGGTTGAAGTAAGTAATTCAAGCCTAGAAAATGT
>JAGWGA010000011.1 GCA_028867675.1 Nitrososphaerota archaeon
TATATAGTGAAACTGAAATTAATCAAATTTTTTAAAATATTATAAGATATATAATGAAATATAAACAAAAAATTAATAGATTCACAAAAAAAGTAATTTTAAAAATTGATTTTTATTGTTCTTCATAGTTTATTTCTCTTTATCTAAATATTTGCTATAGTTTCTTTGATCACTACATAGTCACATAGTTAACTATGTGTTCTCTTACGCGATCAATAAGATCGAGTAATTTGATGTCTAATTTATTTTGACTTTATTTCCCAAGTAGTACTTCAAAATCTATTTGGGTCATGTAGATATTCTCCAAAAATAATCTCGCACCAATGACAAAAATTTTAACGACAACAATCGTAGGACTTCTAATAACATCTATGATGTTCAGCGGTTCAATGTGGGCCTGGGCAGACGACGATGACAGGGCAAAAACACCAATTAAAAACGTGGTCGTGATATTCCAAGAAAACATATCTTTTGATCACTACTTTGGTACCTATCCTAATGCTGCAGGGTTCACCGCAAAAGCCGGTACTCCAATACCTAACAACTACATCTCAAATCCAACTCTTCTCACAAACAATCCAAACAAGGCTTCAAATGGAACAGTTTTCAATCCATTCCTTTTGACTGCATCACAGGCAATAACATGTGATTTCGATCACGTATACCTTGATGAACAAAAGGCATTTGATGGTGGTTTAATGGACAAATTTGTTCAATTTACAGGCAAAACTGGAACAAATTGCAAGCCAGATGGAAGTACTGTGATGGGATATTATGACGGAACAGTTGTTACTGGATTGTGGAATATTGCTCAAAACTTTGCTATGAGTGATAACTCATATAGCACAATGTTTGGGCCTTCAACACCAGGTGCTATTAACCTAGTTTCAGGTCAGACATATGGTGCATCAGAAGATGCAGTTGGTGCTGGTTCTGCAATATCGGACACAGACCCAAGATATGATGATTGCTCATCCACTGCATTTCCAACAATTGCTATGAGTGGAAAGAACATTGGAGATCTCCTCAATGATAAAGGTGTCACTTGGGGTTGGTTCCAAGGTGGTTTTGCACCAACAGGAACTTCTACTAGTGGAAAGGCTATCTGTGGCGCAACAACACACAGAACGCAGACTGACAATGCAGCAGTTCCTGCTTACAGTGCACACCATGAGCCATTCGAATACTATGCATCCACTGCAAATCCTCACCATCTACCACCAGCAAACACTGCTGAGATGGGACATAATGGTCAGGCAAATCACCAGTATGATCTTAAACTCTTCTGGGCAGCAGTTCGCAATGGTACTTTACCACAGGTAACCTACCTGAAAGCACCAAGAGCTCAGGATGCACATCCAGGAAACTCATCTCCACTAGATGAACAATTGTTCATTGCAAATGTCACCAACACACTAGAGAATAGTCCATATTGGTCAAACACCGCCGAGATCATCTTATATGATGACTCTGATGGCTGGTATGATCATCAAGTATCTCCTATAGTGAATCACTCCAATGATCCACTTAATGACGCAGCAATATGCAGTGGTCAGAACGGAGATAAGAAGGCAGATCTAGGTGGTGCAGCTGACAGATGTGGTTATGGTCCAAGGCAACCATTCTTGGTAGTATCACCATATGCAAAATCAAACTTCATCTCACACAAGGTGACAGATCAATCTTCAGTCCTCAAATTCATCGAGGACACCTTTAAGACAGGTGAGATTCCTGACACCCTTGGCATGAAGTCATTTGATGAACGTGCCGGTGACATAAAAGATATGTTTGACTTTGATAATCATGGTAACACTCCAAAAGTGTGCTTGAATGCAGCAGGTCAAATAGTCCCACCAGTTGTTGGCATGTGTCCTATAGTGAACTCTTAAAACTTCCCCTTCTTTTCTTTTTAAATTATGATACACTATGATGTGTAGTGTTAATATGATTTTCACATATGTTTTACTTATCAATGGCTTTTCATATACGAATTATTAGAAATGATAGTCTGTTATTTATGTGAACACAAAATTGTACCTGATTCTGATGCGTGGAATATTTCAGATGAAAAGGTCTCATGTGAAGAGTCTGAATGCTTTTGCACATGTCATGTCAAATGTAATATGATTCTCAATTAGACTTTATCTTTTAAAAGATATCATAGTCTATGTAGACATATGTATGTCTATGATGATTTTCATAATAAACACCCGAGTGTCTAATAATGTTATTTTTTACAATGTTGTACATGAACATATGCTTTACAAATGTTCTACTTTTTCAAAATGGTGAACACGATTGATAAAAACACTTCTGATTCTGAACAGTACTACCATAATGTTAATAATATTGATAATATTTTATGCTCAAGAGCAGATTAAACAAGAAACTAGTATAGGGTTCACTAAATAGGAGTCAAATTTAGAAATGAAATTACAGCTAAAATTCATCCTTATGTTTCTAGCAGTTTCTTTGTCCAGTGTTATAATTGGCTATGTGGCAATTGTTTCAAGTAGGGAATCATTAGAAAACTCAATTGGTCATAACTCTGTTACATTTTCTTCTAAAATAATGGGCGATATCGATGAAGACATATACAATAAAATAATTTTATTTGAGACACTCACCAACACAGATTCTTCTAGAAATGCAATAATTGACTCCAATAATGAATTTTCAAAGATCGCAAACATTGATGACTACCTAATCCAAAAGCAAAAGGAATGGATTTCCGGAGATCCATATACAAATACACTAATTCTTCATTCAATTAATAATTCTCTATCCAATCAACTAAAATCTACATCTCAATATCTCAAGGATACAAACTATTATTCAGTAATAGCCGAAATGGTGATTACAAATGAATATGGGGCAACTATAGCTGCAACTGGACAGGTAGCAAACTATGCACACAATGATCAATCATGGTGGCAAGAATCCAAATTAAATTACCTCTACGTTGGTACTGATGATCTAAACCCTCAGAGGGATGCCCTTGATTTTGGAATGAGAATAGACGATAATGATGGAAAATTCATAGGGGCCAGAAAAGTTGTAATGAATCTTGACGAGATAATTAATGTCATCAAAGATGCTCAAAGAAAATCAGAGTACAAATCATCAGAAATAATGTTGCTTACTCCAGATGGGAAATTGATCTATTCTACAAAAAATGCCAAAATTTTTGACGATCTCTCAGGCAGCAAACTTTTCAAGTCCATTACACAAAAAAATGGTTTCGTTGAATATGATGAGAATCAAAAAACTAGTTTAATTGCGTATTCAAAATCTATGGGATTTAGTGATTACAGGGGATTGGGATGGATCTTGGTTCTGAAATATGATACTAATGAAATATTAAAACCAGTTTCAGACCTGACTAACTTTATCACGTATATTACAATTGCAATTGTCATAATTGCTTCTCTCCTTAGCATATTTATTTCAAGACAATTATCAAGACGAATTACATCATTACGCAATGCTGCAAATAATGTTGCAGAAGGTGATTTTGCAGTGAAAGTAGATCTATCCGGTAACGATGAAATCCATGATCTTGCAAAAGATATTGATCTAATGGCAAAACGACTTGATCGTGATACACAGATACTTTTGAAATCTGAGAGGTTATCTGCAATCGGAGAACTTGCTGCAAGAGTTGCCCATGACTTGAGAAATCCACTAAATATAATTAAAAACGGACTAGAGTTGCTAATTATTAAAAATCCAAATATGGATGAAAAATCAAAGGAAATCATTGCTAGGATTGAGCGTTCTATATTTAGAATGTCTCACCAAATAGAAGAGGTTCTGGATTATGTAAGAGTCAAACCATTGGAGTTTTATGAACATAGCATACGAGGAATTCTACATAATGTCGTTGAGCATATGGAAATTCCAGAGACTGTGAAAATCACTCTTCCTGATAACGATGTAATAATATCATGTGATTCTGAAAAGATGAGAATAGTGTTTTCAAACATTATAACAAATGCAATTCAGGCAATGGAAAATGTTGGAAGTGTAGATATTACGATGTCTGAAGATGCAGAATATACAATAATTAAAATAATTGACTCTGGCAAAGGCATACCTGTAGATCTTCTATCAACAATCTTTGAACCGCTAGTTACCACAAAACAAAAAGGAACTGGTCTTGGACTTGTTAGTTGTAAAAATATAGTTGAACGTCATAATGGTTCAATTTCAGCCAAGAATAATCCCACCACATTTACAATTCGCCTACCCAAGAAAAATCTACAAACTATGAATGATAGATTAGAAAAAACGAATATTTTGTAAAGTCTAGTATTTGGAAGTTTTCATGTTGTGTGTTATTGTTATGATTACAATAATGGATATAATGAATATGATGGGCACAATTTGGTCAAACTCTGGTGTAGTTTCAGCCATCAAGCTTTCTCCATTATACTTGATCATTGCAAGCCCTTCAATATCTTTCTGTTTTACACCGTCTGGCAGTGGTGCATACTCTAATGAGGGTGAAAACTGCTGTCCGTCAGTTATTATCCAATTAATCAAATTCACTACCTCCTTTGCTTTTTCCCTTGTCATACCTGGTACCTTTTCTAAGTTCTGATGAACCAAAAAGTATGTCATACTGGATATGGGATATGAGTTATCTCCTTGTGAATTAATTATGGAAACCTGACTCCAATCACCATCTGAACTTGGTAACATGGGTATTCCATTACTTGCTGCACTTTGTATTGATTCCATTGTAGGTGCTACAAAAGATGAACCCTGAGCATTCATGATGTGTGCATAGGTCATGTTACGTTGAAGGGCATATGCCAATTCGATATATCCTATGGAATATGGCGTTTGATTTACAGAATTGGCAACACCCTCGTTTTGCGGAGATCCTACTCCTGTTGGCCAAGATACGGTCTTTCCTTTTCCTATGAATGTATTCCAATCTACACTACTTCTTGACAAGAAATCTGTAAAGACAAAAGTTGTTCCAGAGCCATCGGAACGGTGAACAGTTGTAATCGGCTGGTCTGGCAATTTCATACCTTGATTAATATCTTGAATACTTGTATCGTTCCAATTAGTTATCTTTCCCTGATAAATGTCTGCTATTATTTTTCCAGTTAAGTTCATGCCGGTCTGTATTCCTGGAATGTTGTATGCAACTACATCAGCCCCTATGGTTTCTGGTATGTGTAATACATCGCCCGCCTTCACAGATTCCGTTTTAGAAAGTGGAGCATCAGAGGCTCCAAAATCTGTTTGGTAATCCAAAAAGTGTTTTACTCCAGTTCCGCTGCCTAGTGCCTGATAATTGAATTGAATATTAGGATGTAATTTATTGTATTCATCAGCCCATTTTAAAATTATGGGATATGGAAAAGTTGCTCCATCTGCATTTATTTGGATTGAATTACCTTGAGCATATGCTGAATGAAAAATAAAATTAAAACCCGTGATTACAAATAATGATAAAATTACCATTACCAATGACAGCGATGCTTTAATGAACCGCATTTAGTTTCTTAACTTGTTTGATATTTACCAATTATCTATGTTAACTATGTATTTTACATACGTTTTCATATCAAATACCTATAATTAAGACAAAAACTACCTTTAATTGAGAAAGATCTTAATCAAATATTATAAAAAAATTTCTATTGAACTAGTTCTATTCTGCGTAAATTCATAATATCGTTGACAATATTGTTTTTTACGCTTATTGGATTGAGTAGAGGCCTAGAAATTACTACAATGACATAATTTAGAACATCAAAGGAAAATATGGTAAATTTCTCCCTCTCAATAATGGTTCCATGAACTTTTCCAAATTCATTATCGTGTTCTTTATTCATTGATGATTTTAGAACAGATTCCATGAAGAACATTTCTCTTTTTTGTGGCATGAGTTCCTTGTTAATTCCGTCTTCTCTTTCAGATATTTCTATGACTCTGCCCTTGTTGTTTAATATTGCAACCAATTCTATACTGTCATTTATCTTGGCGATATTGGCACACAAGCTGTCAAATTCATACATGCTGTCTGAATATCCCGTCATTATGCCTAGTAATTGTATTGGGAGATGAAAAGGATGTACCGTATAGAATGATATTGTCTATGATATCTCTATAGTTCTATAGAACTGTGTAAAATATACGATCTTGTAAAGGCGATCAGGTTTTTATCTGACTATTTGGAATAATGTTTGATAAAATAAATTGGAATCTATTACCAGAATTGTACAATATAAAGTAAAAAAGAAAAAACTTGACAAGGTAAAAAATACCATATCTGAGTATATTGAGATAGTTCGCAAGAATGAGCCTGGTATAATAGAGTACAAAGTGTACCAGGAAGACGATGATCCTGCCTCTATTGTACATATAATATCATTTACAGATAAAAATGCTGAGAAGATTCATGACAAAAGTGAACATATGAAAAAATTGAAAAAAATTCTAGTCCCTATGTCCAAAGGAAAAGCTGTCTATGTTACTTTGAACAATATTCAATTTATAAAATCTGAGGAAAAACCTGTAGGAACTGACAACACACATTCACACGAACCAATCTGATTTTACTAGGTAAAAATTTTGTTAATTACCTACTCGTTTGAGGAAAACATCTATTCTTTTTTGTAGATCGTTGTGGATGTCGATTACTGGTCTATTTCCATTAATTGGTATTAGGCCATATCTTTTCTGCATCGCATAAAACTCTTGTGAGATCTTTTTCTGATAAATCAAAAATGACTCGTACATATCTTCTGATAATCCAATGTCTGCACCTGATTCATAATGATCTAATACCATATTTTTTTGAAATACTCTATGAACCAATACCTCTGGATCAACATCTAAATAAAATACAACATCTGGTTTTATTGAAAATCCATACAAATTATGACACCAAGTTCTGTCTAACCCTCTTACCAGGTTTCTCGCTATGAGTGTGTAGATGTACCTGTCTGCAAGGACAATATATCCTGCTTGCAAAGCAGGGATAATCTTGTATTCAAATTGGTCTGCAAAATCAGCTGCATAAAATAAAGCAAGAGTCTTTCTGCCAAGATTGTAGTCTTGTTTTGCTTCTAATATTCCCTGGCCTACTAATTCTGATCTTTTAATGCCTGTATTGAGTACTGCATGTCCATCTGCTTCTAATCTTGTAGTTATTGCCTGAATCTGAGTACTTCTACCTGATGCATCTGGGCCCTCGATTACAATCAAGCGACCTTTAATTTCTATATCTTGTAAATTCTTTAAACCATGACCATAAAATTCAACAGTTCTTTTCCCAAGATCTTTGTATTTTGTTCGTGTCATTTTATCTTCTGTCCCTTGCTCGACTTGAGCGAGTCTCAGTCAAAAGAGGCATTATTGCTTTTCTTACCAAGTTTTGTTGTTCTTCGATGTTTAATGTTCCATCAATTATTGTAAATCCTTCTCTTTCTGCAAGTTCATCATATTGCTCAATTATTCTTCCTTGGAAAATTCTATAGCTCTCGTATGGATCATTGCTTAGATTCATGTCCATTCCAGCTTCATAATATTTCAGCTTTGGTCTACCAATCAAAATTCTATCAACTGCAATATCTACTGGAACTTTAAAGTAAAAGGCAACATCTGGTTTTACTGCAAAATCATAAACTTTCTTTACCCAGTCTGGGTTACAGCCTCTAACAATATCTCTTGCAAATGCTGTGTAGATGTATCTGTCAGCTAATACAAAATACCCTGCTCTTAAAAGTGGAGAAATGTTTCTCTCATATCTATCTGCAAAGTCTGTAGCATGTAGCAAGCTAAAAGTTGTAGGAGTAAGCAAACCTTTTTTCTTTCCTTTTGATGTAATTTGCTTTACCGTCTCAGATGAATTCCATTCTGATTTGAAAACATTAATTCCTTTAAAAGCTAGCCACTTTTGTAAAAGATGAAGCTGTGTAGATTTTCCTGAACCATCAATACCTTCGACTATGATTAATTTTCCCGTAGTCCTCATCTTCTTAAACACCATACTGTATCCTTAGAAAGGTATCATTTTTAGATCTTGCTGTTATGCTAAGCCTAGCATTTTTTTCATTAGTCATGTAATTTTCTGAAACTGTATGAGGTAATGACCTTGATCTATATAGTATTTGTAATGATATGAAAAATCATAAACCACTGTCGAATTTTAGATATCTTTTCAACTTGGTTTTCTCATATTATGGCATGCAATAGAAGATATATTGTAATTGTTAATTCAACACTGGGTAATTTGAAATGGATTTGCTAGTTCTAAGGCATGGAGAAGCTGGTCAGCGCTCTAATTTAGCTGGTGATTTTAAAAGGTCTTTAACAGTTGAAGGAAAACAAGAGATTGTAGAAATAGCAAACGGGTTAAAATCATTAGATGTTGAACTTGATCATATCCTTACAAGTCCGCTTCTACGTGCCAAGCAAACTGCCGAGCTCGTAGCAAAATCTCTAAAATACAAAAGTAAAATCGAAGAAATTGATTCCTTAAAACCTGAAGGTAATAGACTAGAATTTTACTCTACCTTGTCCAAGTTCAAGCAGGATTCAGTAGTACTTGTAGTTGGGCATGAGCCATATCTGAGTGAGATGATAGGTGAGGCAATATCTCAATCCGGATGCAGAATAGATCTCAAAAAGTCTGGATTAGCTAGAGTTAGAGTCTTAGCAACACTTCCTAAAATCAGAGGAGAGCTAAGATGGTTGCTTACTCCAAAACAGTTGAAGAAATTAGCGTAGGTCTACGTTTCCTATATTTTTCATTTAGTAAAAAAATGTAAATCAGAACTAGATTAATAGTAACATGTTTGTATTAAAATGGAGTTGTATATCTGACTGAAGATTTCTGTTATTGATCTTGGGTTTAATTCTGCAAAATTGGTTATCTATAATGTCAAAGATGATGATTCCTTTGATGTCTATCAACAAGAAGGAATCAAAGTAAGACTTGGAGAAGGACTTGATGAAAAGGGAAAATTGGGTAAAAAACCCATGATAAGGGCAATTGATACACTTCAAGTTTTTAGAGATATTATCCAATTAAATCCAATAAAATCGGTATTACCTATAGCTACCAGCGCAGTAAGGGAGGCAAGTAATAGGGAAGAATTTCTAAATATTGTTTCAAAAGAGACTGGATTTGATTTCAAAGTTTTATCTGAACGAGAAGAGGCACTGTATTCCTATGTTGGCGCAATAAAATCACTCCACATTCCAGATGCGTTATTTTTTGATATTGGTGGAGGAAGCTTGGAGATTGTTTACGCCGAGAAATTCAAAATAAAAAAAGTGATTTCATTGCCATTAGGTGCTCTGAGACTAACACACCAGTTTGATGGTAGAAAAGGCAAATTCACTGATAAGAATTTCAAATCTCTGAAACGACATATCTGGGACCTTCTTCCAAACAAAAAAGACTTGGGTCTAAGTAAAGATACAAAGCTAGTTGGTGTGGGTGGCGCATTACGTGCATTAGCAAGATATGAACAGCGAATTTCAAAATATCCTTTGGATAAAACTCATAACTATAAAATCAGTCGCAAGTCTCTTGATTTTACTGTAAATGATCTTTCAAGAATCAAACCTGATGACATGTCAAAGATATCAGTTATAGGTGCTAGTAGAGCTGAGACAATTATTGCAGGTTCCTGTGTGATTGATATGATGATGGAAAAATACGATTTTTCAGAAATGCATGTTAGTAATCACGGACTCAGAGAAGGTGCACTTTCATTGTTTCTTGAAGATCCAAAGATGTACAATGATGGATATCTAACTGCTGAACAAATTAGAAAAACAATTGGTCTTGATGAACAACATAAATCGAGTCCTGAAAAAGAGAATTTTATCAATGCATTATTATCCATAAAACTCATTTCTAAACGAGAACGAAAGATACTTGATCATGCAGAAAAAATCCTGTCCGAGAAATCATCATTTAGTAACCCACAAAGCGTATTTTATTCAATCATGGACGAAGATATGCCGCTTGAACATAATGATCAACTAGTATTGGGGCTTGCACTAGTACATGCAAGACATACCAAAACCTCCGAATGGCTATTCACTAGATACAAGACAATTCTGTCTCAACAGGATAAGGTATCTATGAAGAAAATCTCTGCACTAGTAACACTGAGAAGAATCCTTGAGAGAACCAAATCAAGAGTTGAATTAAAATCTCATGGTTCAAGAATACTAGAAATCACTGTTATTCAATCAAGGTCTACTCAAAAATTCTTACTCAAAGATGCCTTGAGAAAGTTTGAGATTGCCTTTGATATTGAAGTGATTCTTTCTACACGTCCTTATGCAGGAAGCTCACAAAACTCAATATTGGAATTCTAAATTAAAATTACTTGTCTTTGATTTTCTTTTTTTAAAAGCAGTCACAAAAGCATTATACTTTTTTCTTCTTTCTAAAATTTCAGATTCTTTGATATCTGAATACTTGGAGCCGTGCTCAGTGTTAAGGTATTCTATGATTATATCGCTATCATGAATATCTCCAAGCATGTCTTGAATGTCTTTTAAATTTTTAAGTACTTGGGAAATTTTCTCTTTGTTTGATATCAGTTCAAGTGAATATCTTAATTTTTTAAAATCTTTTCTTAACATGTGGAGCTCTTCAACTCTTCTCTCATCTCCAAGTGCAATTATTGTATTTTTTTGTATGTCTAATTCAATTCTGTCTAAAACCTTGAGATATCTTTTGTTCAGCTTTGATCTTCCAATGTCTGCCGAAATTTTTGGAATTGATAGATGTAGAATTTTTAAGGCCAATTCGTTGGCATTTTGAAGGTTTTCTATTCTTAACTTTTTCAGTGATGTTATCATCTCATGAGTTTTTTCCTGATACTTTGACTCCATTTTTGCACATATG
Source organism: Nitrososphaerota archaeon (assembly GCA_028867675.1). Lineage (GTDB taxonomy): Archaea > Thermoproteota > Nitrososphaeria > Nitrososphaerales > Nitrosopumilaceae > Nitrosotalea. Next base: position 10,898 of record JAGWGA010000011.1, read on the forward strand.
ATGTCAATGTCTCTAATCTTTGCATTTAATTTGAAAAGCATCTTGGCTTGTTTTATGTAATTTTTTATTTTCTTTGATTTTCTTTCACTTTTTGGAAGTGTCTGAAAAGCTGTTTCTAGACGTCTAACTACAACTCTGATATCATGAATATTTTCATCATTTGGGTTTTTTATGTAGTCTTGCAACTTCTGAGAAAACATATCTGTAATTTTTTTAAATTTCTTAAGAAATAATTTCTTGTCAATTTCTAAAGATTCTTTCATTTTACTTGTAATAATATTCTATTTCTTTTAAGTTGTAGTAAATTCCGCACTTGATGAATGATATTCAAACTTGTCTATTAGTACAATTATGGGGAAATGTTTTCCGAAATAACATCCTGGACTGTTTCGTTAATAACTGCTTCAGCAATATCACTTGAATACTCCGCAGTCCTTCTAATATCTTCCAAGACAAACTTGATTACACTGGAATATTTCTTTGATTCTTCTAGACTATCAGTGAATTCTCTCTCTTTTTCTGCTATTCTACAAGCATTAGAGGCAACATTATCTGCAAGAGCATAATCTCTCTTATTTAATGCCAGAATGGAATCTTCGAAGACTTTAAGTGAATCTTCACTTAGTTTAGTTATTTTTTGTATCAATGCTGGCTCCAAAGTTGATTTTAAGAATTTTATTCTGCCTGCAATAGATACCGCATGATCTGCAATCCTTTCAATTGATTTTACAACTATTCTATAACTTATACAATCTGATGGTTTTTTGAGTCCGATATCTCTTAGAATCTTCTCATGTTCTACTGCAAGTGTCAAATTTCGTAGAATGTATAGGCTGAATCTATCTACTTCATCATCTAGATGTGAAATCTCTTCTCCTAATTCTACATCCATTTCTTTTAGAGCATCAATTGCCTGTCTATGCATTGCTGATGTGAGTAGGAACATCCTTTTGAGAGCATCACTAATTGAAAGTTCAGGAAGGCTAGTCAAAATCTGAATTGTAATAGATTCTGGTGTAGTTTCTACTATTTCGGTTCCAATCATATTTTTTCTTACAAGATCTCTTATTGCTTGTTTGTGTTCCAATTGAACTCTGCCTCCTTTTGCATGAATTTCGATAATTTGATAACCAGCTAAATACATTGCAATTATCTTTCTCTGAACTGATTCTACGGTATCTTTTTGGCTGATTACTGTTTTGGATTTTGAGATCTTTGTAGTTTGGGAATTGGTAGAAGGTAATATTGAAAGAGATTTGTTGACATTTTTGATTATTGAAACAGGATCACCGGTCTTTAATTTCAATTCATCTACCCATTTTTTAGGAAGTGACAAAACATACGTAGATCCGCCTACGAGCTGTAATTTTCGAATCTCTCTATCATTTAATACTTCTGACAATGAATAAGTTGTATATCTCGTAATTAAAGCACTTGTCCCCCATTTCTATGTATTACTATATAGTTCTATATTGAACTATGATATCTAAGAGATTATGGTCGATTCTCTCATATCTGGTATAATTCCTCTGAAAAATGGTATGATGGCTATAAAGATGAAAAAAGGGTCGTCACATATGGATAAAATTTTCAAATATGTCGCTATAGGCGCAGGCACGTATATTATTGCTCTAGTAGTAATGATTGTAGTTAATCTTAGTACTGGTTCTGCACAAGTATGGCAACAAGAAGGAATTGGATTTCTTACAGGCTCGGATTGGAATTCTGTAGAGGGCAGAGAAAGCTATGGTGCATTCCCATACATAATGGGTACTCTTGTTAATGCTGGAATTGCTATGATGATATCAGTACCACTAAGCTTTGGGATTGCCATGTTCTTATCAGAACTCTCACCGAGATTATTGAGAACTCCTCTAGCTATGGTTATAGAATTACTTGCAGCTGTTCCAAGTGTTGTGTATGGATTATGGGGATTACTTGTATTTCGAACTTATATTCAGGACTGGATAGAGACTCCACTCCATAATCTCTTTGGAGACCAAAGTATAATATTTGCTGGAACTCCATTTGGTTTGGATATTCTTACTGCAAGTATAGTTTTAGCTATAATGATAGTTCCAACTATTGCCTCCATTTCTAGAGAAATAATGTTGGCTGTTCCAAACAGTCAACGTGAAGCAGCATATATGCTTGGAGCAACAAAATGGGAGGCTTTTAGAATTGCAGTCTTACCCTATTCAAAATCTGGATTAATAGGGGCAGTAATACTTGGACTGGGAAGAGCTGTAGGAGAAACTATGGCAGTTACAATGTTGATAGGAAACACAACTGGTGCTGCAGCTATTCCAACATCTCTATTTCAACCAAGCCAAACATTGGCTAGTATTATGGCAAATGAATTTGCTGAAGCCTCACAAGGTGGTCTGCATCTGGCTGCTCTAGTTGGTATTGGTTTGATTCTTTTCCTTATTGCATTTCTTATTAATGTAGTTGCACATCTTCTTGTAGCAAGGGTAGTAAAATCGCACGAAGGAGCAGTATTGGCATGATAACTCCAGAACAGAGAGCAGAATTTAGAAAACATTTTCGATATAATGTCGGTAGAAGGCTTGTATTAGATAAAATTGTCAAGGGAATTGTATTTGCATGTGTAATGATTGCGATTATACCGCTAATAGCTATTCTGGTAAATGTCTTTAGTAATGGTGCAGGTGCATTAACTTGGGAATTTCTTACTACAGTACCAGGTGCCGTAGGCAGTGATGATCCCGGGGGTATCGGTCCTGCAATTCAAGGAACGATTGTGATTATTGGACTATCAAGCCTTATGGGTGTGCCAATTGGCGTAATGGGCGGAATATTTCTTTCAGAATATGGCAATAATAGGTATGGAAGAACAATTAGATTCCTTAATGATGTAATGGCAGAATTTCCAACTATTGTAATTGGTGTATTTGTATTTGTTTTAGTTGTGTTAACTATTGGTGACTTTTCCATGTGGGCCGGTTCCTTTGCACTCTCTATTGTAATGTTGCCAATTGTGATGAGAACAACCGAGGAATCTCTCAAGCTAGTTCCAGTTACTTATCGAGAAGCAGGTTATGCTTTAGGAATTAGAAGATGGCGCGTAATTATGACAATAGTGTTAAGCGGTGCAAAAAATGGCCTTATAACAGGAATTTTGTTATCTGTTGCAAGAATTGCTGGTGAAACAGCTCCTCTAGTATTTACAATTCTTGGCAGCAGTCAATTCATTTCTGGGCTCAGTGGTCCAATCGATGCGCTTCCTCTACGAATATGGAGATTATCATCACTTCCATATGATAGTGCAGTGACTCAAGGATGGGGTGGAGCATTTATTTTGATAATTATGGTTCTTTCTATCAATATTGGTGTAAGATATATTTTCTTGAGAAATAAAGAAAAGACATTTATAAAATTCAGAAAACAAGGAAGGATGTCATGATGGAAACAGCTACTAAAGTACCAATAAAAGTAAATTTTACTGAAGATATAAAATACAAACTTGTAGCTGAAAATATTTCTGCAAGTTATGATGGTATAGTTACAGTCAAAAATGTATCAATGAAATTTAGAGACAGAGCTGTTACTGCTCTTATTGGACCGTCAGGATGTGGAAAGACAACATTTCTTAGATGTTTGAATAGAATGCATGAACTTACCAAAAATGCTACATTGACAGGAAAAGTTTTACTTGACGGCGAGGATCTTTATTCAAACAAAGTAGATCCTATAATTAATAGAAGAAAAATTGGAATGGTATTTCAAAAACCAAATCCATTTCCAACTATGTCTATCTATGACAATGTTGCCTGCGGTCTAAGACTAAACGGTGTTAAAGACAAAAAGATACTAGACGAGGTTGTAGAAGGATGTCTCAAAATGGCATCTCTTTGGAATGAAGTTAAAGGGGATTTGAAGAAACCTGGAATGAGTCTTTCAGGAGGACAACAGCAGCGTCTGTGTATTGCAAGAGCACTTGCCATACAACCAGAAGTTCTTTTGATGGATGAACCAGCTTCAGCACTTGATCCTATTGCAACTCAAAAAATAGAAGAGATGATTCAAGAATTAAAAAAAGAATACACGATAATTATTGTAACACATAACATGCAACAGGCAACTAGAGTATCTGATTATACTGGATTTATGTATCTTGGAGACTTGGTAGAATTTGGAGAAACAAAACAAATCTTTGAAAATCCTAGAAATGAGATAACCGCAAAGTACGTACAAGGTCAATTCGGATAAAAAGTTGACTCGTCTAATAGATCCACCTTTAGCAAACCTATCATTGATGATGAAACAAATGTGTGATTTATCTGTACAGAGTACTACTCTTGCAATTGATTCGTATCTTGATGGTCAAAATGCTAGAAAAGAGGTACAGCAACTTTCAAACCAAATGATGGAATTGTATGACAAAATTGGAGATTTGACATTTGAAATGATCCTTCGCTATCAACCAGTTGCAAGTGATTTCAGACTCATACGTTCTTCACTAGAAATTTCATACGGGTTTACCAGATTGGGAAGATATTCTTATGATATAGCACAGGTTAGAGATACTTTTGGTGACCTTTCTGAATGTAAAAACATCGTTATCTATTCGTTAGCTGGTGAAATAAAACACATGATAAACTTGTCTGTAGAATGCTTTGCAACTCTTGATTTACAAAAAGCAAACCAACTACAAACTGATGAAGAATTGGTTGACAAGTACTATAACAAACACTTGCCACAACTTATCACATTGAATAGTGTCAAGTGCGCTCTTGCCGATGCGTTAGTTCTGAGATATATGGAACGTATGGCAGATCACGCAGCATTTGTTGGAGATTCTGTAAACTATATTGTTAACGGAACAAGAAAATATAGGTAATATTTTTTAAAAATTCTCATATTCGCACTAATATTTGGGAATGCTTGACAATGTTAGGCAGTTAAAATGGATTTTTCATTATCTTTTTTTGATTTGACAGATTTCTTGATATTTTTTTCTAAAATCCATTTGGTTATTTTTGGCCAAAGCTTTTCATGTGACGATTTACTAATGATCAATCCAACATGTCCTCCTGATATGCGAATCTCTGATATGTCCTTACTTGAAACACAATCTTTTATTGCCAAGGTGGATTCTGGAGATACTAGATCATCTTTTTCAGAAACGGCTACAAATAGTGGAATGTCAACTTCTTTGAGATTTACTATTTTATCTCCTACCTTCAATTTGTTTTCAACCAATAAGTTATTTTTGTATAAATCATTTACAATCTGACGATACATCTTGCCAGGTATTGGAGGAGTATTGTAAAGCCATCTTTCAACTTCAAAAAAATTCTCCATGAATCTTAGGTCGTTGATACTTTTGAACAGCTTCAAATATTTGTCAACTAAATTTCGATGCGGATTTCTCATCATGAATGCATAATCTAACATATTTCCATCTATGTGACCAAACTCATCAATTATTCTGTCTGCATCTACAGCTTTTACCCAAGTTGTAATTAGACTATTGTCTTTATTAAAATTCACAGGAGCTGCAATAAGAACAAGGCTCTCAACATTTTGTTTGTAAAGTGTTGTATAGATGAGAGAAAGTAAGCCTCCCCAACAATATCCTATAATTGGTATCTTTTCAAGACCAGTTCTTTCCTTTAGTGCTAATGTTGCTTCATTGAGGAAATTGATATAATCATGTAGGGAATGATGGTCATCCTCTCTACCTTGATATCCCCAATCAAGAACATAAACATCAAGACCCAACGATGTAAGATTTCTTACTACACTTTTTTCATAATTGATATCCATCAAGTCAAAGTGATTAATCTGAGCATAAACTAGCATAATTGGAATTGAATTTTTGTTTTCATTCAAGTAATGAAGAAGACGAATTTTTCCTCTTCGATAGACTACTTCTGAGGGAGTTTCATATTTGTTCTTTTCAAGCATTAATACCGCAGAGTCAAGCACCTTCTTTTTTGCCTCATATGACATGATATCGAAAAACTCAACAGGCATACCTATCTTTCTCATCTGCGCCCTAACGTCTACAAAAGAATCCATGTAAGAAGAGAGTGTTTCTGTAAAGTGAGATTTTCTAAGTTGATGATCAAACTCTTTGTCCAATTCAGACACAAAATCATTATAAAATTGCTCGTGATTTTCTTTTATTTTGTTAAGTGACTGTCTAAACGCTTCGAGATAAATGGAATAATACACCATGTTTAATCTAGTCCAATTTATAGAATGATTTATGGCAATTTTTGGAAAATCAAATATCAAATTTGGTAAACTCACATAATTTTATCTAAAAAAACAAATTTAAAAAATTCCCATATTGATCTCATAAGAATCTGTTTTTATGCATTGAATTATGTATTGTACAGCTAACTATTGAGATGGGTTGCACTTCATTCGAATTTCTTTATTTTTGATAAAATACAATAAAGTCGCAAATGCGACTGCGACCAAAGCCGGAATTGCCATTACTCCAAATAAAAATCCGTTAGGAATCACACACATCAATGACGTCAAAATCAATAATGCTGAAGTAATCATCAATGCAAAACCTATTACTGTTGCCAATATTGCGAACCTGTTGTTAAGTAATACTAGAATGGATGATATTCCAAAAGGCAAGATTAGTACTCCACCAGCTATGGTTACAGATATCTGAGCCTGCTTAGCATTTAGGTCAAATCCATAAAAACACTCCTTTCCATCAAAAATAGTCGATATTGAAGATTGTGCGGCAATGGCAAAAAAGATAAACAATGCTCCAATAATTCCTGCATTAACAGAAATCAGATGACTGCTGTTCACAGGCTCTATAATGCGATGCATATTTTACTTTCGACATTTTGTTTTAGAATCTTATCTACATAGAATTCATTAGTACATGTATTCTATATTGGCAACTGATTAATTATCAATTTTGATTATTGACTTTTGTACTTATGTATTGTATGGATATTTGTGAGCTGTATCTATGATCTCTAAGACATGGATGATCCACCAACTTGGAACGGATGAGCTTCTTCTTCCTAGTATGGTAAATGGTGCACTTGTTGCAAATGACATGGCAAAGTATTTCTTTACGCTATTGCAGGTTGCAAAAGATCATGCTACAAACCAAGAAATAGACATCTCAGACCTCAAGAATGAGAGGCTTGCTTGTGGAATTGAGGATTCTGTCTTTGATACAGTAGTAAAAACCAGCAAAAAGGAGAATCAAAATATCAAAATTCCTCATATTAAAAAAATTCTTGACAATATTATTGAATCAATAAAAAAAATGATACTTCCACTTGATATTGCAAATAGTGCAAGAATTTCTATTACGTATGAATCCACATCTTACAACGAAAGGCTTGAGAAGATTCTACAAAGAATGACTGCTGTAGACGAATACATCTCTAGCCAATTAATTGATGAAATTACATCCGTTCAACGAAATCAAAATGATAGCCTACACTTGCTTGTAATGGATCTTCACAAAGAACTCAACCATATACAATCACAAATTGCACAGGAATCAATTGATGGTGCAAGAGTCTATGGAGTAACCAAAGACGATCACGAATTGATTAAATCATTTATGGCGGGAATAAATCAAACAATAAAACTAAAGTTTGAACACCCGGGACTTGGAACTACTGTAACTAGATCTGCAGACACTCTTGTAATACAAAATGATATTGGCACAACTGATGCACATGTTCTTGTTATACATGTTAAAGGAAATGTTGTAACTTTGACTTATACTGACATTCACATAGATAGATTGCTTTTCTTCCATTCTTTATTTGAAAAGTTCGACATAACATGGAATGATACAATGTCAAAGAAATCTACTGGAATTGATGGTTCTGTATATCACCTAAGTATTGGAACATATTCTGCAAAAAATTCTGATGACTTAAAAGCATATCTAAAATTTTTGGGCTCTAGGATAGTATTTCTAATTGACTGGAATCGAGCAAGAAAACAACTAAGAAAATTTGTAAAAAAGAAAGACACAATAATGATTCTGAAATGGGCGGCTGATAATCATTATGGACACAGAGGTTTTCTTGAGCTTGGAGGTGCACAATTACTCTTTGATACCATTGAGCAGATATCCAAAGGGTCTCTTAGATTTGGAGAATCATTATACCAAGCAATTGGGGAAGAAAATGCAATTGAACTTCTAAAGTTTATACTCAAGACAACAACTGAAGGGATTTTAGAAGGAAGATCAATGTTACTGCTTCGCGATGAGGTTAGAACCGAACTTATGAATTATTTACGCACTGCGCATCAAGGATTTTTAGATGTTGTAATAAATCATGCATCTTTTGTTTTAGAAATTATGACCAGCGTACGAGAAGGATTACTAGAATCTCGTGGAATTCGTTCATCTGAAATTATGGAAAAAAATGCAAAGCGTGCTCAAAAATGGGAACAGAAAGGAGATGAATTAGTTAAAAAAGCAAGAGAGATGGTAAAAAAAGAAAACTATCCAAAAATTGTAGAAGAAATCATTGTACTTTCCGACGATGTTGCAGATTCTTTGGAAGAGACTGCATTTATGCTAACTCTTATACCAAACAAAGAAATGTCTGAGAATCTATACCAATCTCTTAATGATCAGGCCGACCTTGCATTACAGTGCTCTAGAGAATATCTCAAGGCCGTAGAAAATGCACGTTATGTTCATAGGGGAATTTCTCGTGAAGACATGGAAGACTTTCTTCATGCTATTGATGGGATAATTACTATTGAACATCAAGCCGATGAAGCAAGTCGTAGTTTACGGGTAGTAATAATGCAGGAATCTATTGATTTTAAAGAACTCCACCTTTTTTCACAAATATCACAAAACATGGAAGACTCGATAGATAAAATGACAAGACTAGCTTTTAGAATTAGAGAATATGTTCTTGAAAATTTGATGGTAATGTAAGGTGTAGGGAATATGGAGAAATTATGAAAATTGATAACTTAATGGAATCACAAACTAGTCACAAAACAGAAAAAATATTTTTCTTTGGAATGCAAAATGTTCTATCAGAACCTTCGGTCGGAACCGTTGGATCTAAAGCTTATAATCTTATTAGAATGACCGCAATAGGTCTTTCAGTTCCACCAGGTTTTGTTCTTGCCACTTCTTTTTGTAATGAATATCTCAAAAACAACAATCAACTGTCAAATGATTTTGAAGGATTAATCGAGTCTAACATGAGAAGACTTGAAAATATGACTAGGCTTACATTTGGGGGTCTGAGAAGACCACTTTTGATTTCTGTCAGATCAGGTGCTCCTGTGTCTATGCCTGGGATGATGGATACAGTCTTGAATGTGGGATTGACAAACACATCACTTCATGGTCTAATTCGCATGACTGGAAATCCACGACTTGCGTGGGACTCGTACCGCCGATTAATCCAGACATATGCAACTCTTGTTCATGGATGTCCCTCTGATCCATTTGATAAAAAAATAGATGAGTATTGCAAAAAAGAATCATTACAAACTAGTGACTTTGATTCCGAGACCCTCAAGTCCTTGACTGGAGAATTTTTAGATATTTATCAAAAAAATGTTGGACTCGAATTTCCACAAAAACCTCTGGAGCAACTAATGGGTGCAGTAGAAACAGTCTTCAAGTCTTGGAATAGTCCCAGAGCATCTGAATATAGAAAAATTCATCACATTGGAGATGGTCTTGGTACAGGAGTAATAATACAAACTATGGTGTTTGGTAATATGGGGTCTACCTCTGGTTCTGGTGTTGCTTTTACAAGAAATCCTTCAACTGGTGAAAACTCTCTGTACATGGATTTTATGTTCAACGCTCAAGGTGAAGATGTTGTTTCAGGACGGGTTGGAATACAAGATCCTGACAAACTACGTCGAATTCTTCCAGGTGTTTACAAAGAAATTCAAAATACAAAAAAAATTCTTGAAATGGAATTCAAAGATGTTCAAGATTTTGAATTCACCATCCAAGAAGGAAGACTTTACATTTTACAATGTAGAAATGGAAAGAGAACAAATCTTGCAGCACTACAGATTGCAGTTGATCTAGTACGAGAGGGAATAATAGATCCTCCAAAGGCTTTGGAGAGAATAAAAAATCTTAATCTTAAAGAAATTGAACAAGTAAATCTTGTTTTAAAATCTGGTTTAAAACCCATATCTGTTGGCATACCTGCAAGTTCTGGAGTTGTAGTGGGTGAAATTGTACTTGATCCTATGATTGCAAAGCAAAAAGAATCTACTGGGAAAAACTTGATTCTTGTAAGAGATGAGATATCCACTAATGATATAAATGGAATTAATTCCTGTTCTGGAATATTGACACATGTTGGAGGAAAGACCTCGCATGCCGCAGTTATAGCAAGACAGATGAACAAAGTCTGTATTGTTGGATGTAAAAATATGTCAATTGATTTGAAGAGTGGAAAAATTTTGATAGGTGATATTGTTCTTAACGAAGGTGATGTGATATCTCTTGACGGAAATAATGGTAAGATTTATGGTGAAAAATTAGATATATCGGTTAACAGACCAACCCCTCTCTTAGAAGAGATTGAAAAATGGAACAATAGACTACAGTAATGATGTATGATTTGTTTTAATATTCCAAAAATAAATGATTAATAAAATGGTCAAGAACATTCTTGTTGCTTATGATGGTTCAGGACCTTCATATCGAGCACTTGATTTTGCTTTAGATTTGGCAAAAAAATATGATGGCAACATAACTGTAGTAACATGTGTGACTCTATATCCAGATGTTGATCCTCATTCTTCAGACTATGCTTCAATGCTTAGTGTATTAAAACAAGGTAGCCTGAAAACAGTATCTGAATTAGAGCCAAAATTAAAAGAATCCAAAATTGCATACAAAACCGAAGTCATAGAGGCAATTTCAGTTGCTGATGCAATACTGAATTATTCTGAAAAATTCTCAATTGATCTTATAGTTATGGGTTCACGAGGAATAGGTGGATTCAAAACTTTGCTACTTGGAAGTGTTACAAATGGTGTTTCTCAGCATTCCAAATGTCCGGTACTGATTGTCAAGTAGTGTTATAATTCTCATCTGATGATATGATTTTAAGATCCACAAATCACTTTGTTCATTTTTGGTTATATCTTTAATTCAGATCTAAAATTATATTCACTGATATGGAATTCAAATTCTTTGGAGGATCGTTCGGATCACGTCTTGTGCTTCCGAGTTCCTCACTTAATACCTCCACTTATTCTGGAAGAAGTGACAATCTAAAATGAAAAATCCTAGACTGCATGAATATATATCTCACCCAAATTATCTAAGGGTTTACTATTGTTTTTACATATGTTATAGAAATGTACGGTACTTCATTTTGTATAGTGAAAAATCATTATTTGATTTTTGATGATTTCATCTGATATCTTATCTTTTCATTTATGACAAGGCCTGAATTTGATTATTATCTCTTTTTAGTCATAATTGCCTAAATAATTGTATTTTCTAGAAAAAAATTACACTTGAATCAAAATTTTATATTGTATATGTGATAAAATAAAAATTGTGTAATTCTCGCTGTAAATCCGATTTCTGAATTAATCTATAAAGTGTTTATATACTATGGATTGATCGGCAAGTGAACTTAATAGAACTATGTAGTATATAGCTAATTACGTGATCTATGTCGATTATATGTAAATAAACAAGTCATTCATAAACATCGATGACAAAGAAAGTCTTCTTAGGATTAGCATTAATGCTGATCCTATTAGTACCGACAACTGTTCTTAGTGCACACGCAGCTTCTGCACCTCCAGCACCTGGTGACAGTGATAAATACAATTACAATGCAGGAGGTTCAACTTTTGCATATCCGATTGTTGACAAATGGAGAGTTCAATATCATGCTCTCTATCCTGGAATCACATTGAATTATCAGGCTATAGGTAGTGGAGCTGGCATTAAGCTGTTTACATCAAAGAAAGTGGACTTTGCAGGAACTGATGCACCATTACAAAAGTCAGAAATTGCAAAAGCTCCGAAAGGAACCTTGACTATTCCTGAGTCAATGGGTGCGATTGTTGTTACTTACAACGTTCCAGGAATCTACAAAAATGGATTAAAGCTAACTGGCGATGTAATAGCAAAAATCTTCATGGGTCAAATCACTAAATGGAATGATCCATCTCTCATAAAACTACAAACCGATTCAAGCATTATAAAAGCACTACAGAATGATAGGAACAAAATTAATGTAGTACACAGATCCGATGGCTCTGGTACAACATTTGCATTTAGTAGCTATCTTTCTCAAGTAAGCTCTGCTTGGAACGGTAAAATAGGACATGCAACATCTGTTCCATGGCCAACTGGAATGGGAGGCTCAGGTAACGCAGGAGTAGCAGCAATTGTAAAGAAGGTGCCTGAATCAATAGGCTATGTTGAATTGGCATATGCAAAACAAAATACCATGAACACACTTACTGGTAACGCAGGTGTGGGTCTAGGTGCAATACCTATGACATATGCTTATGTGCAAAACCATGACAAGACTGCATTTCTTGATGCTACTGTAGCTACTACAGCAGCAGCCGCATCCGGGGCAGTATCTTCACTGCCTGCAGCAGACGGGGTTTGGAGTAATGTATCAATTAATGATGCACCAGGACCAAACGCATATCCAATTGCTACATTTACCTATCTATTGGTAAATCCTAATCTTGAGCAATTGAGTGGTATGAGTCAACAAAAGGCACAAGATCTAGTCCACATGCTCTACTGGTTTGTAACAGACGGCCAACAATACGCTACGAAACTATTGTATGTACCACTTCCAAGTACAATACAAGAGTTAGACGAGAAGGGTATTTCAGAAATAAAATTCAATGGCCAACAGCTCTGGTCTTATCCATAGACACAACCAACTTTTTTTCTTTTTTATTTTTTATTCCTGATGTTGTATAATATGTCGTTTAGATTGTACCGTACATGGACTTTAGATAAAAACGGAATCTATGGTGAACTACTAAATCTATTATCATTCTACTAAAAGCAAAGATCTTGGTATTGCAAACTGTGGTTGTATAATGCCTGACGAGAGTTGCAGAGGTTGTGGAGGAGAACTTGCAAAACACCTTTGGTGTACCCAGTGTAGAAAGACTATACAAAAAATATGCAAAATGTGTAATAGGGAAACCATCCCGCATCAGCATATGTCGTGCTTGTCTAATATTGTAAATTTAGGATATCTGACAAAAGTCGCAATGTCTGTATAATAATCTAGTTCTATTGTATTGGAATGAAAAATAAGAAAAGAGAGGGGTTTAGTTCTTGACTGGTGATTGTCGTAATGTCACTTTCAACTTGTATGCTGTGAGAATTTCCTTGCATCTGTTTCGTATGGTGACCTCTGTTATTCCTGCGACGCTTGATACATCTCTTTGAAGGATGCTCTGTCCAAGAAGAGTTGATGCTATGTACAGATAGGCAGCAGCTAACCCATTTGGAGCCTTTCCATCAGCAAGGCTGTGGTCAGATGTTTTTTCTGCAATTTCTGCAGCAAGTCTTTCTACACGAACTTCAAGTTTTGCCAGGTTTGCTATTTTTGATATGTATTTTTCAAGAGTTACTACTGGAGCTGTCTTGGAACCAAGTTCCATTACAAGTGTTCTATAGTATTTTGCTGTTAGTTTGACATTGAGCTTATCTTCTTTTGAACTTCCTGTTGCAGCACAGATTTCATCTAAGGATCTTACTACATCACATTGTTTGCATGCCATGTAAATTGTTGCAGCAGACATGCATGCAACTGATTTGCCTTTTGCATCTGCTTGCCCTTGAAAGTTTCTGTATATCATGGATGCTGATTCGATTACATTTCTTGGCAGTGATAGGGCATGACATGTTTCTCCTATCTTTGCTAGAATGTTTGCAAGTCTTCGTTCTTCTGGTGATGCAACTCTAATTCTTGTCTGCCATTTTCTTAGATTGTACATCTGATTTGCCATGTCGCTTGATATGGTCCTTCCACTAAAGTCCTTTGTTCCCATGGCAATTTCTGTTCTGATTCCCAAGTCGTGTTGTGCATAACTTGTCTGACCTGATGCTCTTGTCAACTTCATCTTATCTTCAGGATTTGTTGCTCTTGATTCATGTCCATAATCTGGCATCTGTTCCATTGCGACCAATCCACAGCCAGAACAAATCTTTTCGCCGCTATGAATGTCATCAATTAGATTTGAACGACATTCTGGGCAATGAGTTTGTAATTCTGTTATGGTGGTCATCTTCTTCTATTTCCTTTGAATCTTTTTGGTCTCATCACAGGAGTTTCTTCGACGATGAAAACTTTTTTTCCGATATATTTTTTGATGTTGTTGGTAAGCGGAACTGCCGACGCATATGGTGCATCAACAGGACCTATCATTTCTGATACTTTGGCGATTTTGACTCCAGAATGATCTACGACCATCTGGTTATCTCTTAGATGTTTTGTGAGTCTAATGATGACTCTGCCGCTACTCGCTAGATGCAATACTTCGCCTACCTCCTGCAATTGATTCCTCAACAAAATACTGTTATCAATAGAGTTCTGTCAAAATTACTTTAGCTCCAAGCTATAAACACTATTTACTTGGTCTGTTTGGCTCTTCTTGAAACTAATTTTTCAGAGATTGCCAAAATTATTTTGGATTTTGGTCGAGCCTTTGCAAGTGTGATGTATCCAGACCTGACATATGGTCTTCTTGGAAATCTTGCCTGATCATTTGTCTCAGTTGGCTCCAATCCTGCAGCTTTTGCAGCAGTTATCAACTCATTTAATGATGGGTCGAAGATACTTTTTTCACGAGAGACTCTCCTTCCCATTTTCATTGTGATGTTTTTATTAAAATAATCCAGCCAGACTACGACGTGTTCGTAATCCTTCATCTTATCACTTTATCAAGATTGCATTAACTGCGCCATCTTGACCAGGTCTGGAAATTACTCTACATTGACCTGCTTCGGTTTCTAAAATTGCTCCCTTTGAAATGACTCCGCGTCTTTCATAGTCTTTGTTGGAAGGATTCTTTAGAACTTTTAGAATTTTTAGTTTCTTAACCTTGGAACCTGGAACTGCGAGATTGACAACATCTGTGGTCTTTAACGATGTTTTCTGATTTCCTCCTCTGGTCTTTCTTGATATGGTGACTTGTTCTCCTGGCACTGCTTCTACAGAGTATCTGTCGATTTCATATTTTCGTCTTGATCTTAGAGGATATCTTCTACCACCGGTAATCTTACTTGTTGCAAGATTTTCCACAGATTTCTTCATGTTGATTCGATAAAGTAACTCTAATTTATACCATTTACAGTATATGGCGTTATTTTTGGTTTGATTATTGACTTTGTGTCAAGGGTTCAGTTGATACTTGCGGTTGCTGCTCAACTGGGACGGCCTGACTTGGATTTCTTACTTTGTTAAACAGCTTTTGCTTTAGAAGATCCTTGTCCCCTTGAATGCCAAAGTATTTTTGGAATTTTTCTGTTGTGTTGTAAATCTTGAGTCTTCCAACATTTTGGTGTTCGATATAATCAAGCTGTTGTAGTAACTTTAGATGCATGTATACTCCAGAGCCCCTGACTTCGACTAGTCTCTTTGAAGAGATTGGTTGCATGTATGCAATATATGATAATGTCTTAAGTGTGGCCGTAGGCAAGAGCGGCTTTGATGCATACTTTCGAATTACTGTATTAAACTCTGGTTTTAATTGAAATACATAAGAGCCATCTGGTAAGCTTGCCACCTCAATTGCCCGAAATACTGATTTTGTCTTTTTAACAAGATTTGTCATAAGTGCCAAAGTCTTGGTTCTAGATTCTGTTCCTGAAGCCCTTATCAATTCCTCTATAGTCAGAGGTCTTCCTGCGGAATATAGTGACGCCTCTAGTCTTGCCATTGCATCATCGTCTTCTATCTTTCCCATGTAAAACAAGGGAGTTGATAGATACTTAAATGAAATTCCTACTGACAGTTGATCTGCTTGTAAATTTCTATTTTATCAGTGATACTACTATGTCGTCTTCTGTCTGTTCAAGATCTACTTTCATGTCTCTTGCCAAAAATAAAATGGCAAAGAAGCATCTGATTACATCGATTAATTCAAGCTCAGAGACTATACTCTTAAAAGAACCGTAGCCTATTGCCTTGATTTTATTCATGATTAGTTCCTCATACTGCCCAATTATCTTCTCTAAAGATATGAAATAGTCATCAAAATTGGGAGCTTCAACTGGCTCAAACTCTAACTGTCTTCTACTTGAACGTGGGTTTGCTATTGTTCCAATGAGATTTTCAAGAACTGATAACAACTCATCTAGTGTTACAGGATAAGTGGACTCGTGTCTGTATGGCATGTTTATGACTTCGATGTCAACGTCTTCTCTTTGTGTCAGAGGTTTTTTCTCCATGGCTGCCTTTTGTAATGCAAAAATGCTTTCTACTTTCATCCTATGTATCATGGCAGAAGACAAGGCAGCAATTCCTGCCACTCTGAGATCTTTTTTATCTGTCTGACTGAGAATCTTAATTAAAATATCCAAAATGCGTATGACATCGATACTCCATACATCCTTCTTTGAAACATCAAGAGGAGTAAATAGTATGTTTACTGGAGGTTGAGAAATGCCTACTCCTGGATTATCGTTGCTCATACTATTGACACCTGTTTTTGTTTATAATACGTGTGTTATCTACTCTTTTCCTAGCCCAAGTCAAGAGTTTTCCTCTTGTACACACCAAATATTATAAGCCGATCTTTTGTTTTACTAACAATGGAAAAGGACATGGAAAAGTTCGAACTTGCATGCACCTATCTGAAAAATGAACAGAGTGGAGCAGCTCATAATCTGTTTACATCTCTTGCTCAAAAGGAAATGAAAAATAACAGCTACAAAGCTGGGCTATACCTAATCCTTGCATCAGAGTGTAAATCACGACAAGGAAAGGACAGAAAAGACGAACTTTTGGAAGCTGCCAAATTCTATCTAAAACTTGCAAAAAAGGATTCACCTAATGCAAGTTATGCATATCAATGCGCAGCAAGATGTTTTCTTAGAACTGGCCATTATGATGATGCCATGAATGCATTTGAATTGGCACAGAGGTATACTCCAAAAATAATTGAGGAAAGAAGATCTATTGTTATTGTTGATGATAGTCCTGCAATTTTACTAAGGCTCAAAAACTTCCTTCAGCAATTAGGATATGGTGATATTCAAACAGTTACAGATGGCAAGTCTGCAATTACACTCATCTCCGAACTTGTGAAATCAAAACAAAATCCGATTGTATTACTTGACATGGATCTACCAGATCTAAAAGGAGATGAGGTTGCAAAAACCCTTCTTGAATCAAAACCCGACATGTCAATCATATTGATAACTGCCGATGAAAAAACAACCCCGCGTGTTAGAAAGACTATAGGCCTTGGTTCTACAGCATTTGTTCAAAAACCATTCTCGATAAATGAATTGAAAAATGCACTCGATGCATCAAGGTTATCTGAAATCAACTAAGCAACAACATTGACATGTTTAGCAGATTTACATCCTTGATTTGGATTCCACCAATTTTGTAATCTATAATCTGATCAGAGAATTTTTCTACTATTCTTGCTCCTGGATTTTTTTCAGTTCCCTCTATCCTTAGTACTGAAATCATGTTCCAATCTCCATCAACTGTCGCAACAAAGAGATAATTTGGCAAAGTCTTGATATAATTTTTTATAGACTCTGTTATGGTATCCATGGATCTTGTAATTTTGAGTTTGAGAAATAACGCTTCAAACTGATCATTTGATGATATTCCACTTAGAACAGCCTTGTATCCCTTGATGATTCCATTTTTTTCAAGTCTTTCAATTCTTTTTCTAATTGTTCTATCTGATACATCGACTCCAAAATTTCTTAATTCACTTGCAATATCTTTTGATGGGGTTCTTGCATTCTTGTTGAGAATGTTGATTATCTTTTGATCAACCTCATCTAGTGTAGACCAATTTTGATCATTTGACATGGCTATGTATTTGGGTAATGACTTTTTGAAGTTTATGATGGTCCCACGCGCAGGATTTGAACCTGCGACAACCCGGTTTCTGTAAGCCTGATAGGCTGAATGACAGTTAGCCGATGGCCAACCACTACAGCCGGAAGCTCTACCAGGCTGAGCTAGCGTGGGACTGTTTCTCACGCTGTTTTTTCGTATTAAATAACTATCGATAATTCTATATCTTCTAAAAACTCGATCTTGCTTGAAATTTTTTAACTAATCAAATTACATATAAACAGGATAATTAATCTCGATACTGTGTCGGTGGTAAATATGTCTCAAGGAGGATATGTTTGTGTGCCCTATTTGCAAAACCCCGCCTTTAATGAATTGAAGAATGATTTTGAAAAATCTGATTCTGTAAATGATCTGTATTTTGTTACAGCAACTTTCTCAGAAGATGGTAGAGCATATTTTCCATCTCGCTCAAATACGTACCTTCTTGCTAGATTCAATGATCGTTCTCAAATAATGACTGAAATTGAAAAGTGTAATCAGGCCACTCCAACGTTTGTATTTACAAAAAATGAAGAATTATTTGAAAGACTAGAAGAAGAGAGTCTAAACCTACTTTCGATATATTATCTGGAATATGGTGATACACCGTCTGATGTATCTGATCTTGGTTTTATTGTGGCCAAGCGTAACAGAGTTAGAAGAGCTGAGATGGGAAACCTTCGACTATCTAGTTCTCAAATTCAAAAATTCACTTTTCCATATACTGAAAATTTGATAGTTCTTGAGGTTTCAAGTGATAGTAAACATCAAGCTGACAACAAGTATTGTGAGAAGACAAGAAAAGAAGTACAAAGAAAAGGAATTGGAATGACTAATCTTCTAAATATGTCCGTAATTGAGAGACTAAAATAGAATTTTTCAGAAATCTCTTAAGAGATCAATTAGAAATTTAAACCGTAATAGAAAAGTTATATACTCTTCTAAATTCTGTTTTTGTAATGAGTAAGCCATCTGAGCTTGGTGCGCTAAAAATTGGCTCCTACATATTACTTCCAGTGGGCGGTCCAAATGAAGAACCATGTAGAATAGTTGAATATGATACAAGTAAACCCGGTAAACACGGTGCAGCAAAGGCAAGAATAGTGGGAGTTGGAATATTTGACAAGAAAAAATATTCACACGTCTCACCAGTCAGTGCTCAAGTTCAAGTTCCTCTAATTGACAAAAGAGTTGGTTCTATAATTTCAAAAACTCCTTCCAGTACTCAAATAATGGATTCTGAAACATTTGAAGTGTTTGATGCACAACAAATCGAGGATGAAATCCAGGATAAAGTTGTACAAGGTTCTGACGTTGAATACTGGAAAGTCATGGACAGAACTATTATAGTCCGAATTAAAAATTAAAATTCGGATGCTGATGATGACTAGAAAAGCCAACTGAAGGCATGATGAAGATTATGAGTATTGAAGCATCCAGGCTTTTCAAATTTTAGAACTAGTTATACAGTATAATTTCCATGGGTATGTAGTGAAAGGTCTCTGTCACGTATGTCTGTCATCAAATGTTGAGATTACGCTCAAAGGCCATCTTACTTTGTGCAATGAGTGTTCAAAAAAAGTAAAGATACTGGAAAAAAGTTGATTAATTTAGGAATGGTGTTTGATTGAAACTAGCATCTCTTTTTTCAGGTGGAAAAGATAGTACTTTTGCAATATACAAAGCAAAACAATATGGCCATACAATAGAATGTCTTGTCTCAGTATTTCCACAATCTGATGAAAGTCATCTATTACATCATCCAAATATCTCGGTAACATCGTTGCAGGCCAAAGCTATGAAGATACCTCAAATTGTAACTAGGATGAATTCAACTGAACCTCAAATAGAACTAGAAGAATTACAACAATTATTGGAAAAAGCAAAAAAAGATTTTGGAATAGAGGGGATTGTGCACGGCGGATTGTTTAGTGATTATCAAAGAATCCGCTTTGAGACAATTTCAAATAATCTAAATCTAAAGATTGTATCTCCATTGTGGCATATTGATCAAAAAAATTACCTAAAAGAATTACTAGATTCAAAATTCAAATTTATCATAACAAGCGTGAGTTCTGCAGGACTTGATGAGACATGGCTTGGACGGGAAATTACTAGAGAAGACATAGAACAACTGATCAGATTATCCACTAAACATGGTTTTAATTTGACATTTGAAGGCGGTGAGGCTGAAACATTTGTTTTAGACTGTCCCATGTTTTATTCTCCAATTGTGATAAAAAAAGCAAACAAGATCTGGGATGGTTATCGAGGAAGATTTGAAATAACCGAGGCAGTTTTAGAAAAGTAATGTTAGATGGTCTAAAAACAGGTCTTAGGGCAGCGCTTAAAAAAATCGTCAATTCTTCGGCAGTTGATGAGGCATTAATCAAGGAACTCTCAAAAGATATCCAAAGAGCATTGTTGCAATCAGATGTTAACGTAAAACTTGTTTTTCAGATTACAAAAAATCTAGAAGAGCGCTCTATCAAAGAAACTCCGCCTCCGGGACTTTCTAGAAAAGATCACATTGTAAAAATTTTGTATGAAGAGCTTTCAAAATTATTAGGTACTGAAGAGCAATATGTCTTCCAACCTGGCAAAGTAAACAAAGTCTTGATGCTTGGAATTCAGGGAAGTGGCAAGACTACTGTAACTTCAAAGCTTGCCAAACTCTTGACAAGACAAGGCTATAGAGTTGCAGTTATTGGAGCAGATACGTATAGGCCTGGAGCACTAACACAGCTTAAGACCATGTGTGAAAAGGCAAACGTGGAAGTATATGGTGAGGAGGGAACCAAAGACTCACCTGAACTTGTAAAAAACGGTCTTAAACATTTTGAAGGACAAAATTTTGATGTCATAATTATAGATACAGCAGGAAGACACAAGGAAGAAAAAGATCTTCTTGATGAAATGACAAGAATCAGCAAGATTGCAAATCCTGATCTTGCATTACTGGTAATTGATGGTACAATCGGGCAACAATGTCATAATCAAGCAGAAGCATTTCATAAAACAGTTCCAGTAGGTGGTATAATTATAACAAAACTGGATAGTAGTGCAAAGGGTGGTGGAGCACTTGCAGCAGCTGCTGCAACTGGAGCACAAATAATGTACATTGGAACAGGTGAACGAATTGATGATCTCGAAAAGTTCTCTCCAACAAGATTTGTCGGAAGGATGCTTGGAATGGGTGACATTCAGGCATTACTTGACATGGCAAAAAGGCTAGAGACTGAAGGTAATGAGGACAGGCTAAAGAGAATCTCGCATGGAAAAATGAACATGGAAGATTTCTACTTTCAAATTGAAGAGGCAACCAAGGCTGGAGGATTGCGTAACATTCTAGAAAACATGCCAGGTTTTTCAGGAATGGTAAAAGAAGATCAAGTAGATCAACAAGAACAACGAATGGAAAAATGGCGTTATATTATACAGTCTATGACCAAGGATGAAAAATCAGATCCTGATTTGATAAATGCATCTAGAGTAAAAAGAATAGCAAGAGGTTCTGGTTGGCCAGAGCATGAAGTAAAAGAACTTCTCAAAGCATATAAAAATTCAAAGACCATGATGAAGGCCTCCAAGGGAAGACAAATGCAAGGAATGTTAAGAAAAATGGGATTAGGTTAGAATCAATTTTCCAATTAGGATGAATCTAAATATGATATAGAATATAGTATAAACATCTTGAACACCTACCAGTGTTACCAAGTCTTAGGTCTCCATGAAGGAGCATCAAATAAGGAAGTAAAATCTGCCTACCGAAAACTAGCTTTGCAGTTTCATCCAGACAAGAATGCTACAGATCAAGAAAGTACAAAATTTAAGATGATTGTTGAGGCATATCAAACATTACGTGCCAAATACAAAAATGAAATAGGAGTAAATCATTCTGAAAAATTCTATAACACAGATTCAAAGAAAAAATCTGATTTTGAATCACAAAAATATTCTTGGGGTGCAAGAAAATCAGATAGAACACCAGAAGAAGACTGGACTAGATATACTGGTTATGCCGAAAATGAATATCAGAATTTCTGGGCACATTATGAAAAGACATTCTGGGATTATTATGAAAAAGTGAGGTCTGAAACAAGAGCAGAAACTGATCCTATTCAAGTAGAAAAGGAGGTTTCTGTATCGGTAAATGTTGATCCTGGTAAGTGTATTGCGTGCTGTAGCTGTGAAACAATAGCGCCTACGGTATTTAGAGTAGAAAAGAACGTCAAGGTAAATCCAAAATCTAAAGTAATTAATGAAAGAGGCGCAAATTCGGAAAAGATACTTGATGCAGCACAGACATGTCCTACAAAAGCTATCAGTGTTTTAGAAAAAGAATCTTGTAGACGGCTATATCCGTGGTAAATTGTATAATTACGATTAAAACACCTCTACTTGGTGAACATGTTGTTGAAAAAAACTACAATGGATCAGGTAATTACAGAAACTAAACAAATCTTAAAAGAATATCATTTATGTGATTACTGCCTTGGAAGAATCTTTGCAAGTAGATTACATCTAGTTTCTCACAAAAATCTTGGTGGGAAAATTAGAAAAATTATAAAACAAAGTAATCCAAAATCATGTTATCTTTGTAAAAATCTAATGCCAGAACTTGGTGTATTCTTAACAAAGATGCTTGATATTTCAAAAGATTACGAATTTTCAACATTTTTAATAGGTGCAATTCTTCAACCTTCAATTTTAGACCGGGATGATATTGTTCGTTCGAAATTCAAGCTTCGTGGAATTGCAGGAATTAAAAGTGATATTACAAGAGAAATGGGGAAACAATTTGGGAAAAAGACTAGAACCAAAGTCGATTATCAAAATCCAGATGTTGTATTTATGATTGATTTTAAAAAAGACATATGCGAAATAAAACCAAAAGCAGTGATACTACAAGGAAGATATACAAAAGAGATGAGAGGAATCCCTCAAAAACAACCCTCTTGTAACAGATGTGACGGAAAGGGATGTTTTGTCTGTGATTTCCATGGGATATCTGAATTTAACAGTGTAGAAGGTAAAATTGCTAAGTACATGTATGAAAAATTTGGCGCTCAACAAGCTAAAATAACTTGGATTGGAGGTGAAGATGAATCTAGCCTAGTTCTTGGAAACGGAAGGCCCTTTTTTGTCAAATTGATAAATCCACGCAAAAGAAAAATTTCATTACCAAAAAAGATCCAACTTGAAGGTGTCTCTATTTTGCACCTACGATCAGTTTCGAAGATTCCTACTGACCAAATTAAATTTAGGACAAATGTATTGTTGGAAATAGAAACAGAAAAAGATCTTGTTCCTGAAGCATTGAATGTATTGGAGGGTCTAAAAGACATGTCTATTTCAATTAGTGAAAATACATCTTGGAAGAACCAAAAAAGAATCTATGATGTAAAGATAAAAAAAATAGATCCTAGGTCATTTACTATTCTTGTAGAATTGGATGGAGGAATACCGCTCAAGAGGTTTGTTACTGGGAATAATGTTGAACCAAACATAAGTGTGCTACTTGAAAATTCATGCAAATGCAAAACATTCGATTTTCATAAAATAGCGCTCGGTAATTGAATTTTTCAAGTGATTAAAACATAGGCCAAGTCTGATCTTTTAACTGAAATAAAACCATCTGAATTTATCTCATGTCAAGCTTTTATTATAGTCTAATTCAAACTTGTTCGATTGGATCCTTTACTTAGAGTGCACGAAGCTTACAAAAACGGACTAATTCCTGAGAAAATTCATTCCTTAATTGTAAAAAGATTTGAGGTTACTTTATCTGGAATACAGCGAATAGAAAAAGCATCTGGAATCAATTTCCCGCTTGCATATGTAGAACCATCAGTTGTTGTATCTCATCCTTCTCATGGTTCCTTTGACTATGGAATTTTATTTGCAAGGACAATTCCCATTATTTCTAATGATAAATTAAACGTCATAATTCAGATTACTGCTCCACTTGTGGCATATGGTCTTAAGGGAACGATTCATGCTATTTTGGCCCATGAGTTTTTACACTATTTGGAATTAATTAGAAGAATTTCAAAAATGGATATCATATCTGATGAACTAAGTGGAAATCTTTTTGAAAGTAGTTACACCGATTCGACAAAACTCTTTGAACCTAGAGCCGTATTTGATGACAAAACCTTACTCTCACATATTACTAAAAAATTCCCAGAAGGATTTAGAGACTATAAACTAGAAGATAAAGTACTCAAACTCTGGATAGAAAAGAAACTTCCTATCATAAACATAATGATGGATACTAACATAGCTAAAATTCCTGCAACTGTTATAGCAAATACTACAATAGACCCATCTCTTTTGCAGAAATTAGATCAAATAGAACAAAAAGCTTCTCGTCTTAGAAAGAAAAAATTATACTAATTATTGATTAAATTCTGTAAATCCGCACTTGCCGCAGCTTTTTCTGTCTTTATGATTTGACATGAATACCCCCTTACCACATCTTGAACATTCTTTTCTTGTTCTTTCTACTTTCTCTCCAGAAACTTTGTAGTATTTGTAAACGGATGGACTTGAACCTTTCTTGCCTGCCATTACTTACTCTCTTCCTTTGGTGCTTCTGCTTGCTCTGCCGGAGATTCGCCTTCTGCTTTTGCACCGGCGCCTTTGGCTTTTTCTATTCTTGCAAAAACAGCTGCCTTGAGATGTTCTTTTGCAAGTTTTTCATCTTCATATACGTAGAAACTTCCTGACACTACTGGCCTTCCAGTATCATTTTTCAAAAGAATTGGTATTACAATTTTTCCTTCTAGATTGAATTTTTTTGAAATCATGTCTACTGCTTCGAGTTTTTTTAGTCTACCCGAAAGCCCTTTGAAATTACAAGTAATCTCTCTTCTTGATAGTAGGGGATTCTTTACATCTCTTGTAACTTCGATCATGGACATGTAATCCAAGTCCTTTTAATAGTTCATATAAATCTTAACGGCCTTTGAGAACAAATTTAAGAAATCAATATGCTCTTAGTCCGTGGATAGATTTATGGTTCACCTGAAAAACTCAGGTTATGTTCCAACAGATGCCAAAACATTGCTTGCAAGAGCTGATCAATTAACTTCTGAATTGGATGTTGTTGTCCGAGATATGAGAGTCTCAACAAAACATTTGGAATTTGATGTGTCTGTAAAAAAAGAAGAACTGGATAAAGTTGTAAAAAAATTTGAGCCGATTGGTTCTCTTGACGATGCAAGACATGTTGTAGAAGAACATATAGAAAAAGAAGAGGCACTAAAAAGAGCAAGGCAATACTTTGATGACGAAAGGTATTGGGAATGTCACGAAGTTCTAGAGGGCGTATGGAAAAAAACACATGAAGGAGAAAAAGATCTTGTCCAAGGAATAATTCTTGTTGCAGCGGCATTGGTTCATTATCAAAAAAATGAAAATGAAATATGTTTTTCAATAATGAAAAGAGCAATGGAAAAACTATCAAGTGCTTCTGGTATATACCACGATGTGGACATAGACAAGTTTAGGAAGGCAACTGAGAAAATAATTTCTTCACAAAAAATTGAGCCGTTTAAGATTTAATTGTCTTTATTGCAGTACTAATGACATTTGCCCCTATAAGAAGTCCGATGCTACCTTTCTTTGCCTGATCCTCTGTAAATCTAGTGGTTCCATCTTTTTTGACAAAATCTCCTGACACTAAAACCGGGACTGGATCATCACTATGGCTTTTGTTTATGCATGGTGTAGAGTGATCACCTGATATGACAACAGCTACTTTTGATGTATCTATGTTGTCAAGCAGGGTGCCAAAGAATCTGTTATCTATTTCTTCTATGTTTTGCATCTTGCCTATTGCATCACCGTCATGGCCAAATTCATCTGGTCCCTTGATATGAACATAAATTGCATTTTGTGTCTCCATGGCTTTAGCTGCAACACGTGCTTTTTCTTCATAATCCGTTAGACCTCCGGCACTAAATGATTTCATTTTTAGAACATTTGCAATACCAATCTCAACTGGCATGTCTACTATGCATGAAAATTGCATTTCATGTAGGCTGTTTATTGGAGCAACATCTGGAAATTTATTTCCTGCATCACGTACAAGAATGGAATTTAACAACTTTTTTCCTTGTTCCGCTCTTCTCTTGTTTGTAGCACTATCTTTCATTATTTGTAGGGATTTGTCTGTAAATTCATTTACCAGTGATGCAGAAAGCCTAGCACTATCTGATTCGTTTAAGGGCAATGATTTTTCTACCTTCATGTAATCTCCAACAGCTTTTGCAACTCCCATACCACCTATTCTTGCATAAGCTGGATCAGTATTGCTAATATCTGGTGTTAGGAATACTCCTTCACATCTTATTCTTACAATTAATCTATGACCTATGGTGGGAGCAACAACAACTGATGCCTTAGGATTTGAAAACTTTAATTTCTCTTCTATTTCACGCGCTATATCTTGTGCATCTTTCTTTTCTATCAATCGTCCCGCTCTTCTGTCTGTGATAATTCTCTCATCATTTATTGTAGCGAAGTTTCCACGTAATGCCAAGTCCCCACTTTTAAAATCGATTCCAACTCCAATTGCCTCAATTACTCCACGTCCCACATATTCCACATTTTTAAAATCATACCCAAGCATGTTGAATACTGCAATGTCTGACTGAGGTGCTATGCCCTTTCCAACTGAAATTACCTCACCACTTGCACCATTTCTTGCAAGTCTGTCTAGATTTGGTGTTTTTGCATAACTTAGAGGTGTAGATCCTTTCAGGTCGGGATGAGGAAGATCGCCTACCCCGTCTAAAAGTACATACACCATGTGAATGTCCGAATTGTTCATTTTTTACTCCCCATCTTTTGGTTTTTCCATATCACAGATAAACCTTGATTTTTTTAAGCGATCTAAATTCGAACAAATTTGTATGCTATGTGATACGAATTAATTCTTGATAAAAAGAAAATTAAGATGATGCTATGGCAGATAATTTTATCTTGAAATTCAATCTCTTTCCTGCAAGAGGATGATTCAAGTCTACTGTAACTATTCTACCTTCTATTGATGTAATTATTGCTGGAACCTTCTCTCCTGTTGGAAGTCCAGCTTCGAACAATAATCCTGGTACAAGTTCTGCATCTTGCGGGAAAATTTCTTTTGGCACCTTTTGGATTAAGGTTGGATCGTGCTCTCCATATGCTTCTGCTGGAGCAATAGTAAATTGTTTTTCTTCACCTTCCTTCATTCCAAGTATGACATCATCAAATCCCTTAATCACGTGACCACTACCTACTTCAAATTCTAACAAGTTTCCTTGGTCTACATTACTATCAAAGATTGTTCCGTCATCTAGAGTTCCTGTATATTCTATCTTTACTTTATCTCCATTCTTTGCAGTCAATGTTTTATCATCCTTGCTTGTATGTTAAAACATTCCTTCATATTTTCCTCACAAATGTGTACTAGAAAAGTTCTTTGGTATTTGGCTTTAAGATGTGTATTATTCCTCGGGAGGAAATTGTTTTGCAAGTTCTTCGGCAAATCTCTCGTATTCTTCTCTTGTTTTTCCAATTTCTTTGAGTTTTGTACTCTCAACATCGTTTAGACTTTTGTTTACTTGCTCTACGTCATTTCTAAGTGCCATTTCTGCCATCTCAAATAATCTGTTATTTTCTTTCCATAGGTGTTGTACCACATGATTGATGTATTCTTGCATATCTGTTATCAACTGGGTCGCATCCCCGCTCTTGAGATATGTCTTAGAAGAAGCATCCATTCTTGCTGCAATCTTTCGGGTCACTTCGTGTTCCATTAGCATAACTGCAATAGGACCTGTATTTCGTGGCATTCCTTTTTTTTCAAGTTCTGGAAAGAGAGAATTTTCTTCCTTTCCATGATGACATACATCTGTAAAGTTTATAGAAAAATCAATTACTTGATTTAGGATTGGTTCAGGTATGGACTTGCCAGATTTTAGTAATGGTAAAGTAGACCACATTGATTTTAGTACTTTTTCAATCAAAGCATGATCTTTTCTTAATGATACTGTTGACATTAACAATTTGCAAGATCTGATCTTCCAATTTAAGTTTAATTTTTTGCAAAATTATGCTTATAGACTGATAATGCCAAAATTTCACTCTGTTGGTAGTGTTTTCCGATCTTTGCAAAGGTTTTAAATTGCTAGATCCAAAATCTAGCAGTATGGGGGATTTAAGGAAGGATTATTCTATTGACAGGTTTGTAATTGTGTCTTCTGAAAATAACTCTGTAAACGATTCCAAGAAATGTCCTTACTGTCCTGGAAATGAATCAATGACAAATCCTTCGACACTTTCACTAGTTGCAAAGGATGGCATGTTGCAAAGACTGCAAGATACAGAGGATAACTATGTTCAAAATTGGTCAGTTAGAGTATTTGAAAGTAAAAATCCTGTTGTTACTACTACATCTGAAAATTCCTATAGTGACAGACCACTTTACAGCGAACCTGCTTATGGATATCATTATGTAGTCGTAGCTTCCGAAAAGCACAAAGATTCTCTTGCAAGTATATCTACTGAACAATGGTCTAATGTTTTAGTAGTTATTCAAGACAGACTGCGATGGCTATACACTCAACGCGGAGTTACATATGTTGCAATATATGTAAATCATGGGAAAGAAGCTGGCGGTGCCACAAATCATGCACATCTTAACGTTGTAACCTTTTCCACAATTCCTCCTGTAATAGAACAAGAAGCGGAAGCCGCACACAAAATACTAAATGAAAAAGGAATCTGTCCGATGTGCCAGACTGTGGGTACTGAAACAGGCGGGCCAAGACAAATACTTCAGACCGAAGGTTTTGTTGCTTTCTGCCCATGGGCGCCATCTCATCCATATGAATTTTGGATTTATCCAAAAAAACACATAACAAGCTTTTCTAAAATAACTCAAAAAGAGATAAACGATTTATCTTTGATATTACGTGCAACACTTGGTGGGCTTGCAAATACTATGAAGAGTCTATCCTATAACATGGTCTTTCATTTATCTCCGGAAAAGAAAAACAATAGACAGATTCATTGGCACATAGAAGTGTATCCACAAGCTGATCCTTGGTCAGGACTTGAAAGGGGATATGGAGTATTTCTTAACAAAGTAACTCCTGAAAAATCTGCAGAAGAGCTTGGGGCCGCATGTAGAAAAGAACTTGCAGGTCTTGTCGGAATAGTTTAGACAATCCTTTGGTTTATTTATTGAACTAAAGGATGGATTATCGTGGCAATTGAGAAGTGGATAGCTGTTGCAAGTCTTGGATTGTTTATCATGTTCTCAGCCCAGATGATAACGATTTGCATTTATCTTTCCCATCCATCAGAAGACATTGATCCTTCTTCTCAAATCAAAGAATTTGTTTCAATTAGTATTGCACCTGGATTGGTATTGGTAGGTTCATCTTTTCTACTTGCAAGAAGATATGGCTCAAGAATAGCTGGCTCACTAATCATAGCCGGAGGAATTGTAACAATCATTGGAATGTCCTATGTAAATACGCTAATCCCAAAAATTATTCCTGCATATGTAGTACCAGAACTTACCATGTCTCCTGTTATATTTAGTGTAATTTCAATTCCGGTAATTATTGTAGGGACTCTATTGTTTAGAACCAAGCCCCTGCCTAAAAGGGATTACTTTTTTGACAGATGATCAAATCTCATTGAATTTGAATGTCTCTTAAAGCCTAAATTTTCATAAAAAGGAATCAGTTCATCTGTACAATCTAGAATAGTTTTGTAACAGCCCTTTTTCTCTGCGTATTGTAACAGTGATTTGACAATCATTTTTCCTACTCCTTTTCCTTGGTATTCTTTTCTTACTACTACATCTTCAATATGTCCGACTTTTCCTCCATCATGGATGAATTTTTGTTCAATCAATAGGGTGGTAGCACCTATTACTTTTCCATTATCTATCGCAACATGGATTACATAATCTGGATTTTTTGAGATTTTATCAAAAATGGTATTTGCTTTTTTTGGTTTTATATGACTTGATTTTCTAAGCGAGTCGAGTGATAATAGAAATCCATTATAGAGATCCTTTTTTTGTAATTTACGAATTTTGATAGATGACATGATTTGGTCTAAATCTGACCTAATCGGGCGATATAATGCTGATATGCACGTCTGTATGATGCCTTGTCGCCTATGTCCAAAAAGCCCTTCTTAATTAGAAATCCACTAACTTTATTCTTCTTTGCTATTGCATTTCGTATAACATCATCCATTCCATATGGTTTGTTGGGAGGTATGAACTTGAAAATTCCTGGCTCCATTACATAACATCCAATGTTGATGTTTCCTTTAACCTCTGGTTTTTCACGCCATGCTTTTACTCTGTTGGCCTTGTCTGTTTCTATGAACCCATATTGTAATTTAGTTTTATATTCAAATAATCCCATTGTGACAAATGATTTTTTTCTATGATGATCTGCAATCATACTTTTTAGTTTAAAATCAAATATTGAATCTCCATAGACGCAAACAAATGTATCATCAATTAATTCTTCGGCAGTTTTTAACTGACCTGCAGTTGCAAGTGGTCTGTTTGCAATTGCATATTCGATTTTTACACCGAATCTACTACCGTCTTCAAAATAATCTTCAATTGTCTTTCTTAGATAGCTAACACATAGCACAAACGAATCAACTCCTCCTTCCTTAATCCATTCAATTAGGTGCTCTAAAAGTGGCTTTTCTCCTAGTGGAAGCATTGCCTTTGGAAGAAATGTGGTATATGGTTGTAATCGTGTGCCTAGGCCACCAGCTAGAATGACTGCTTTCATGTGATATAGTTTTGAATTTCTGGTATTTATATTGAAGGATGAAATTTTTCTATGTTATAATCTTTGAAATTTTTCTATGTTATAATCTTTGAAATTTTTCCTAGTATGTTTTTTGGGTTTTTCCCAAAGATTATGATCATTGCCTCTTTTCCAAAACCTCCTTTATGATATATGATATCTGGGGGTGTCTTCAATTTGGATATGGAAATCTTTG
The DNA here is from genome assembly GCA_028867675.1 of Nitrososphaerota archaeon. GTDB lineage: Archaea > Thermoproteota > Nitrososphaeria > Nitrososphaerales > Nitrosopumilaceae > Nitrosotalea. Next base: position 42,007 of record JAGWGA010000011.1, read on the forward strand.
TACCCCATGAGATGGTACTGCCTTCTTTTTCTGAAATTATTTTAGGTTCTTTATCTCTGTCATAAGATGAAGTTTTGAATCCTTTTGAGATTGCATTTTTGATTGTTTTTTCATCATATTTCAAATTCAAACCTGACCTGACAGAAGGAAATTTTTTTGACATTTCTAGTACTGCAGAGGCAACATGCTTTGAACCTCCATACTTGAGATTTCCTGCAACTGTGACAAATTTTCCCGTTCTTACAATTCTACCTTCTAAACCAATGATGTCTTTTAGTGAATCGGGATTTGATGTAGAATATACGAAATTTGTTTGACATTCTGGAATGTATTCATAAATGGAGTTTATGACACAAAATTCTGAAATGGCTTCTGATAATTTATTTTCAATCTCATCTATCACATTCTTTGTTTTGGTAATTGGCAAACCTCTTCCAATCTTTGCAGCGTTTCTCATGGAATCTACTGTAAAAATACGTGCAAAATCAATGGCTTCTGATAATTTTTTTCCTTTTGCTATATTTGCACACAAGGCGGCTGAAAAAGTACAACCTCCTCCATGACTTTCAAATTTCATTCTACTATGAGAAAAAATCCTGAATTCTTTGCCGTCCAAAAGAAGATCTGAAACTTTATCTCCTTTAAGAAAATGCCCTCCTTTTATTATGACATTTTTAGCACCGATTTTTTGAATCTTTATAGCTGCTTTTTTCATATCGTCCAAGGATTCTATCTTGACATTTGCTATTTTTTCGGCCTCCATTATGTTTGGAGTGATAACATATACAAGAGGAACTAACAACATTTTGAAATCTGAAAAGGCATTCTCCATTTGTAGAATTCCGCCTGTTGTAGATTTGAATACTGGATCTAATATGATTGGAATTTCTATTTTTCTAAGTTCAGAGTATATTGCCTGTATAGTTTGTTTATTGTAAACCATTCCTATCTTTATTGCATCTATTTGAAAATCTTCAAGGACAGATCTTATCTGACTTTTAACAAGTGATGGTGAGACTGGTTCAACACCAAAAAACTTTGACGTATTCTGACTTGTAACTGCCGTAATTACACTTAAGCCATATGTGCCCAATGCGTGAAATGTCTTGATGTCTCCCTGTATGCCTGCACCTGAGGAAGGATCAGAACCTGCAATTGATAACACATGCATGATCTTTAGTTTAGAAACTCACGTTTAAATCCAATTAATGACTAAAAATAGTAAATTGAGTACCCAGATGAACGCCGCCCGCAGGGGTGTTGCTACAGATGAGATGAAGGCAGTTGCCAAAGATGAAGATGTTACACTAGAATGGCTTATTCCAAAGATTGCAAACGGATCCATAATAATTCCTCATAATAATTCAAGGCTACAAAAAATTAGAGTGGTTGGAATAGGAAAGGGAATGAAGACAAAGGTAAATGTAAACATTGGAAATTCTACTTTAAACCAGAATCTTGAGGAAGAGATCAAAAAAGCCCAAGTTGCAGTAAAGTATCACGCTGATACTATAATGGATCTTAGCGATGGTGGAGATGTTGGTATGTACAGAAGAAAACTCCTTGAAGTTGCACCAATTGCTTTTGGAACTGTACCTGTTTACGAGGCGTATAATTACGGAATAGAAAAACACAAGAATCCTTTGGATATAACAGAAGATGATTTTCTAAATGCTTTTGAGCATAACGTAAAGGATGGAGTCGACTATACTACAATCCATTCTGGTATCACAAAGGATATTGCAAAACGAATCCTTTCAGTAAATAGACATGCTGGTATTGTAAGCAAGGGAGGAACCATTACAGCCGCATGGATGTTAAAGTATGATAAGGAAAATCCATACTATGAACACTTTGATTATTTGATAGAACTTGCAAGAAAATATGATGTTACTTTTAGCTTAGGTGATGCATTACGACCAGGTTCAATATTGGATTCTCATGATGAACTCCAAGTGCAAGAGATGATCAACATATCTCGGCTAACTAAACAAGCACACGAAAAAGATGTTCAGGTAATGGTGGAAGGACCAGGACATGTTCCACTAAATGAGGTTGCAGCAAATGTTCGATTAGCAAAATCTCTAATTGGCGAAGTACCATACTATGTACTAGGACCGTTAGTCACAGATGTGGCATCAGGTCATGATCATATTGCAAGTGCAATTGGTGCTGCGGTATCAGCAAGTGAAGGAGTAGATTTACTATGTTATCTTACACCTGCAGAACATCTGGCATTACCAACAGCAGAAGAAGTAAAGGCAGGATTGATTGCATATAGAATTGCAGCTCATGCAGGGGATTTAGTTAAGCTAAGAGACAAGGCAATAAAATGGGATATGGAAATGACCGAAGCAAGAAGAACACTGAACTGGGAAAAACAGATTGCATTATCGATTGACCCTGAAGAGGCATCTAAGATTCATGCAAGAACTGGACAACTCAAAGGAAATACCGTTCCATGTACAATGTGTGGAGGTGCATGTGTCTATATCATGCTCCCACAACAAAGGTTTGCAAAAACCGAAGTGGAAAAATTACAGCAAACTGGTTAGAACTTTTTCAAGACTAGGAACAGTTTGAAATTTTGTAATCTCTGATGGTGTAATCCATCTATATTCCGAATTTTCCCAGTTTAATTTGATTTTAGGATCCTTTACAGAAAATAAGAATGGAAAAATGAGCCATTCATGGTTGTCATATTGGGGAGAATCCGTTCTAATCTCTACCCCCGCTTTAACTAGGGTAATCTGTTTTTCTAAGATGTTTGTCTCTTCTAATATCTCTATTTTTGCCCTATAGAGTGGCTCTTCATTTCCTTCTATAATGCCGCTAACTCCTGCCCAAAGATCTTTCATTGTTCTTACTTTGTCACTTCGTTTTAAAATTAAATATTGACCATCCTGAGTCAGAAAAGAAGTTACAATTTTCGTAGTTTTCAATTATTTTTCGACAGAGTTTACCATCATGACAAGTTTCTTGTAAGAGTCTTCAAAATCTACGTTCTTGGCAAGTCTCTCTTTAGCACTTGAGATATATTTTATCATCTCTTCAGTTTTGTTTTCTTGAATCAAAATTAGCATTCTTCCAATATCCTTCCAAAATTCTTCTGCATATCTTCTAATTTCTGGATTAGAAATTATCGTTTCAATTAGTTCCTGTGGTTCAGTCATTATTCCTGTAGTGAGAAGCTTTTGAGCTTTAAAGGTAGTACCTGCCATCTTTTCAACTAGAGAAAAGTTTTCCTCTTTTGCAAATATGTTTGCAAGTGCCAAGTTTATCAAATGTGGCATTCCTAATACTATGGCAATTTTCTTGTCATGTTCTGTAGCGTCAATTTGAACAAAGCTTGCTTCTTCAAATAATGACTTTGCAACAGCCATCTCTTTTTTTGCATCTCTGATTGGAATTGATATGATATTTTGACCCTTTAGTTTCTTAGTACCTGGACCAAACATTGGATGAATGCAAATTGGATTTACTTTATCTGGAATTTTAGAAAGAGCACCAGCAGTCTTTGTCTTGAGTGATGAAATATCAATCAAGTAAGAATCACGCTTCATTTCTTTTGCAATGAGTCGTATCGTCTCAGGTGTACGCTTGACTGGTATGCATAGAATAACATAATCTGCTGTAAGAATTGCTCCTACAAGTGAATTGGCCTTAGTTACAGACTTGTTTAAAATCTCTTTTTCAGAGTCGTAACCTATAATGTCATAATCTTTTTCAAGAAAATACTTGGAAAACCATTTTCCCATCTGGCCCTCCGCCCCAATGATAGCAATCTTCTTTTTCATTATTTACTTCTTAACCTATCCTCTATAATTTGCATTCCCTGATTAAGTGTATCTTCTGGCTGGCAGGCTGATATTCTGACAAATCCCTGATAGTTGCCAAACCCCTCTCCTGGGGCTATTGCCACCCCTAAATCCAAAAGTTTGTTTGTAAAATCTACTGAATCAAAATTTTCTTGTCTTATTTTGGCGAATAGATACATGGCACCATCAGGCTCTATAAAGTCTAATTTCATGGTTCTTGCCTTTTTTAATACTGATTCTAATCTATCTCTGATAGTTTTGGTGTTTCCAGTAGTGTCAGATTCCAATGCCCTCATGGCAACATATTGCATCGGTTCTGATACGTTTGTCATTGCAAGAGCTTGAATCTTTGCCATTTTTTCTATTATGTCTGGACTTGATATGGCGTAACCGATTCTAAAGCCAGTCATTGCATGTGACTTTGAAAATGACTGGGTCACTATTGTCTTGTTATATCCATAAGTGAGAATGCTTTTCCAGGGTTTGTTTGCATATGAGGAATAGATCTCATCACTTAACACATACAGGTTATTTTTCATTGCCAAGTTCATTATCTCATCTTGTAATTTTTCCGGAAGTATCTTCCCAGTTGGATTGTTTGGATAATTCAGAACAATCATCTTTGTATTCGCATTTATGGCCTTTTCAATATCTTGTATCTTTGGCTCCCATTTTCCTTCAATTGTTGTGTGTATGGTTCTGATCTTGACTCCAGAATTGAGAGCATTGTCTCTATATGCAGGCCACGCCGGTTCTATTATTATAATTTCATTACCTGGATTTAGTAGACTAGAGATTGCCAAAAATATTGAAAAACGCGCACCTGGCGATACCAAAATATCTTCAAATGATGTTTTTACTTTGAATT
>JAGWGA010000120.1 GCA_028867675.1 Nitrososphaerota archaeon
AACATCAAAATTGAAATCATTCCCAACAATAACACGAAACTTTTCTTGATCATTTTTTATACTTTCTTTGTAACATTTAGATGATTTAAGATCCTTGGTACAATCAACGAATGTACTAATTTTGTACACATGATGATCGGAAATTTAAAAAGAATTGTTGATTGTTATTTTAATAGATAACATCTGATTTCTATCAAGTTATTGTTTTGACAAATAACATAATTTACAAATCATCTAAGATAATGATTCAATTATACAATATTAAAAAATCAAGATTAGTTTTGTTGTTTGTTACGTGTAATCGATATTACTGCAATAACAATCCCAGCAATTCCAATACCTATTCCAGTCATACTAATCATGTATAGACTATCAGTGGTATTTTTGACATCTTGGAAGGATTGAACAACATTTGAAACACTTTTGGATGCAGCATCTGCATTATTTTTTGCATCCTCAACATCACTTGCCAGTTGATTCACTAAAGTACCTAATTGTCCAGTATTTACAGATGTGTCAGATGAAGAACTTGCCGAAGATGGAAAATTCAAAGCGTCAACACTTGCAACATCATCCAATGGAATCTCTGCATCAATTGCCTGACCCTCAACCGTTCCTGTAAACACAAGACTGTA
>JAGWGA010000121.1 GCA_028867675.1 Nitrososphaerota archaeon
AATCTGAACCTGATAATAACGGTTCGAACAGTACTTCAATTGCTAGTAAAAATTCAAACACTAATGCAACTGCTAATGTTGTGAAGGAGTCTACTACCTGTAAATCGCTTCTAGATAATTTTGGAAATGTAATCATTGTAGTAATCGGATTTTATTTTGGATCAAAAACAGCAATACAAATTTACCAAAACTACAAAGGTTCACAAACCAATAATGCAAATTCTGATAAGACTGCCAATCAAAATCAAAAATAAAAAATTAAGGAAAGGAGTTTTGTAGCTATTATGATTATCTTACTGTATCTTTTCTGTCAAATTTTACTCACAAAATGTCTCGGACTCTTACTGATTGTACGCAAGAGAATTCCATTTGGATTTGGAACTTTAGTGGATTTAGAAAGTCAATTATTTCCAATTGAAGATTTGTTAACGTAATAATTTCTGATATTTTTATCTGAATTTAGAAAATTTAAGTATAAATTTTCCATTAAAGGATAACTCTTAAATATTTCAGATGAAATGAATCTCTATGGGTGCAGCTGTTGATAATGCCATTGCCTCGGTCGCAGCAGCAAACGGATATGCGCAAACATATGTCAATTTTACAACAAAACTTGTAACTGATGTCATGAATG
>JAGWGA010000122.1 GCA_028867675.1 Nitrososphaerota archaeon
GTACTGGATCTCAACAAATTCTGCCAATTGTAGTGTCAACAGACAATGATACATACAACAGACAATCAGTAGTAATTGTTACAGGACATGTCCAAAATGCAATCTCAGGACAAGCTGTTACCATGAAAGTTTCAGACCCCAATGGAAATGTTGTAGAGGTAGATCAGATAACGTTGAACAGCAACGGTGATTTTCAAGATAAAATCAACACCTCAAGCCCCTTATGGTCAGCAGGTGGAACTTATACCATTTATGTTCAAGCTGGCTCACAACAAGGACTACTTTCAACAACAACACAGTTCACACTACCTGGCGGCGGACAGTCAAATTGTGCACCGCAACAACTTGCAGCTACAACTGGTAGTGAAATGTATTGTATCGACTACACCATCAATGGTGGAACGGTTTCTGGAGCAACATTGGATACTGCATCAAAAGCCCTTGTTGTAAACATACAAGCAAACAACGATGGTCAGATCACTCTTAACATTCCAAGATCAGTGCTTGATGCAAAAAGTGGTACAGGTGACAGTGTCTTTGCAGTCCTAGTAGATGGTGAACAAGTGCAACAATTCACAGAATCACCTTCTGCAGACACAAGAACAATCACAATTCCATTCCAAATGGCAT
>JAGWGA010000123.1 GCA_028867675.1 Nitrososphaerota archaeon
GTTTTGGTGAAAAGTCAAGATGTCGTCTACCATCAGTTATTTGTTCAATACAGAAACCATGTTTTGGGTTCTTTGTCCTATATCCTACAAACATTGCCAACATTTTTTTCAAGTTAGATTCTTCAATACCACTGAAAATATCATTACCTCTAATCATTGATGTTACATTTCTACCCAAGTTGATAAAAAGCGGAATCACCGTAAGAATTGAGGCATTTTCAAGTGTTGTGAAAGGCGATACTTGAGACGGAGTCACGCTGGACATAGGTGCAAGCCCTGCAAGAACAATAAGACACAATGCATCTGCACCTCCAAAGATTCCAAATCTCCACAATATCAGAGCAATAGGAGATACAACGAGGGACAATCCAGTAGTTTTAAGATCATGCCAAAAGTCAGAGCTTGCAAATAACAGCAATACCGCCACACATGAAAAAATAATCCACAATTTATCGTTAATTTCCCTTTTTTTGAGGTCAATTAGAGACGCCAACCCAAGCATTACTATAGCTGCAAGAATTCTCACAATTCCAATATCAAGAAAGCCTTCTAACATGTGATTTTTTCGCCTTGTACATAATTTTTTGAACCAATTTCCAAAATTGGAAGACCAGTCTTATATTCAAGAG
>JAGWGA010000124.1 GCA_028867675.1 Nitrososphaerota archaeon
GCGCATATGCAGGATGAGTATAGATTAAACCAGAGGCAATAATTCCCATTAATAATAATGCCGCAAATTTCTTGTTCACTATATGACATTCATGATAATCTTATTTAAAAGTCTTATAGTACAACAATCGAATAAAAATAGTATTTTGAAAGAATCGATTCATCAGCACAGAATTTGCTGTTCGATGTTTGTACCACAAATTGAGCAAGAGCAATATAGTAAATCATAGATGTGTAATACATACAAAATGATCATGAGAGATAATAAAAATAAATTATTTGCAATCGTGATCGTTTTAGTAATTTCATCTGCAATAATAATTCCAAACATTCCAAATTCATACGCACATGCATCTGTAACAAAGAGTAATCCAGCTGCTCTAAGCTCACTTTCTACTTCACCAACCAAAGTTGATGTGTATTTTAGTGATCCCATAGACATCAAGTATAGTCAAGTAAGAGTATTAGATTCAGATGGAAAACAGATCCAGGAAAATGATCAACACTACATCAACAATAATCAAAATACACTAAGTGTCTCACTTCCTCCAAATCTTCCAAACGGCATATACACAATAGCAACCAAAGTCCTTGATCAGACAGACGGTCATGTCACAGAAGATGTG
>JAGWGA010000125.1 GCA_028867675.1 Nitrososphaerota archaeon
TCTTGCTTTTTGCATTTTTATTGTAAATCCTGAATGTGGAGATGAATAAGCAACTGAATGAAGTATCCATGTTCTCAAAAATTTCGTTTTTAATGCTAGACTACCAGATACCCCCTTCAAACCATAAAAATCCATTATTTCCTTTTCGTTTATTGAAAAAATGTCCTTATCTTCTTCCATATACCTAACAACAAGAATGTATCTTTATCTAAAACCTTTCTAAGAAAAAATACTGACAAGAATAAACTAATACAAATTTATTATAATTAGGTGCAATAATGATATGACTGTGGAACAAAAATTATCATACTATATTACAAAATCTAGTCAGCTAGATACTTCTAAATTTGAAAGAAAAATACGAATAGCTATTCTTGCAAGCTTTACCTTAAATGGGCTTGAAGATACTCTACGAGTAAAATGTGCTGAAAAGAAAATTGCTGCATCAATATTTTCCGCAGGATACAATCAATACAATCAAGAAATTTTCAATAATGACAGTGAACTGTATAATCTTTCCCCTGATATGACATTTCTAATTCTTGATACTAGAAGCATTCTTGGAAATTTTTTCTATAATCCATATTCTGCAACTTCATCGGAAAGGAAAATGTTTGTAGA
>JAGWGA010000126.1 GCA_028867675.1 Nitrososphaerota archaeon
TGATTTGAAAGTGATAACCAGTATACACCTTTTGTATCTGGTGCCGTAACAGTATAGTCCACAACTGTATTTGAATTCGTATGAATCAAGTCTGGCATGGCTGTTACATTGATTTCATTAGTTGGAAAACTAGAATTCAGTTTATAGATTCTAGAGTAAAGATGGATTAACAGATCAGGCGGATTTGAACCCTCATGATGATTTGGAAAATAATTCACGAATACATGTGCAGTAGTGTTTGACTTCATAAAATACATAGCCTCATAATGGGGAAATCCAATTGCCCATCCACGAAGAAGTAATTCAATGCCACTTGACTCCTTAACACACGCTGGAGAATAATTTCTGTTTATTACTAGTATAAAATCAGAACTACATTTTACATCTTCAGCCTTTATTCCTGATTTGAATTGTTTTAGTGGCGACAAGTGTATGGCTTTAGTTAAATTATCATCGGAGTTATGAGTGACGTTTTGTTTTGACTCATCTAATCCTGATACTGCAAAAGGTATTGTTATGTTGTTTATTGCGTTTGTTATAACTACAGTATAGTTACCGTTATGCATTGGTGTAAACCATCGTGCAGAGTTTCCATCCGGGTCTACCATTATCTCATAAGCT
>JAGWGA010000127.1 GCA_028867675.1 Nitrososphaerota archaeon
AAAATATGGCTTTGTCTCCCACTTCAAATTGTGGATATGCCATGTGAGTATCACTAGACTTGTGACCTGTTACAGTTATAGAGTCTGAGATCTGCGGATTTTTGAAATATGTCTCAACTTTGACTTGATAATAATAGTAATCAGGTCCAGGTCCTGTTTGTTTTGAAATGACCTGTCCGTAGAACACCATGTCACTTTGCTTGTAAAGATCTTGTGGAGACATGTATGGAATTGCTATTACGTTTTGAAGGGTGGGAATGACCAAACTTGCAAACAGGATTAGAATAATGGAATAATGTAGAGTTTTCATTTACTAGACATACTGGACAAGTATAGTTTAAAAAACTGGTGCAGAATTCTTCTAGTTAATCATACACCTTTGATGGGTATTGCAATTTTAGTTCAATACCTTTACATTTTTGAAAAAGAAAAAAGATAAATCTTTGTCTTGTGTATACTAAACAGGAATTTTAATCGCGGACATTATTGTTTGAGATCCCCCCGGATTCAACCTGTGAGGTAAAACTAATTTAATCAACTCACCAGGTGTCATACGAAATTAAAATTGGGAAGAAAACAAAATTATTTAATTCAGCATCCTAATGGTTTTGTCAGTTTTT
>JAGWGA010000128.1 GCA_028867675.1 Nitrososphaerota archaeon
AAAGAATGCAAAACTAATTGAGGCGTCTGGGAAAGATGGTAAGAATTTCTGCATTGCCGAGTTTGAGGGAAATGTGCGTGTGTTTGGGACCCTGTTGGATTTGTCACATCCAAGTCCTGGTCAAGATCTTATTCTGGAGTATTGTAGTTATGACGGTACTCCAAAATTTGTCTTTAAAACTTGTTGATTGATCTTTTAGGGGAATTTGAGGTTTGATTTTTCCAACTCTAACACAGGGATGTAAAGCGACATTCCGTCAGTTCCAATTTTTTCCACAAAAGTATAGTCCCCCGTGAGTCTTTTTAGTTCAATGAATTTTTTTGCTGGAGGACCATTACTTACTAGGTAGTGAATTACGTTTCCTCCTATTGTGCCTGTTTGTATGAAAATTATATTCTGATTATTGACGTTCAAATGATAAATCAATGGTACTGCCCCTAAAACTGATTGCGATGAATATAGGATTACTTTTAGCAGATCGCCATATTCTTTGTATTTTAGATATGTTGTCTGGTTATCGCTTGATGACATGAATTCATTATTGATATTATGACATATTAATGCTGAGTCATGTCATACTGTTTTTGGAATGTTGTTGTAGGCATATTGTTGTAAAAAAT
>JAGWGA010000129.1 GCA_028867675.1 Nitrososphaerota archaeon
GATGAAACAAATCCAGTCGTATATCAAGGCTGCAATAGATTTACGATATGATGAACTAAAAAAATGTGGATTAAATTTATCCAATACCAAATCATTATCCGAACTTCTTCGTGTACGCGATTTTGTTCTAAGGCAAAATCGAAGAGCCGCCAAACCGCTTTTTACGTCAATAAGGCTAATTCATGCCTTGAATGTATTGGAATCGCACGGAGTGACATCGTTTCTGCGATTCTGCGAGAGAACTAGCGAGAAAAAAGGTGTAGGCATACGAGACCTGTTTGAAAATGATCTAAATTTTGGAAAAGCTATACGTTTAGCAAAAGAGGCACAACAAAAAGGTATTGAACACTCAAAGATCACAAAGTTAAAAGAAATAATAAATGGCCTATCAGGCAAAGCCTTGGTATTTACAAGTTATAGAGATTCGGTCGAAGTAATACATCAAAAACTAACCGAGATGAATATATCTGCAGGATTTCTAATAGGGAAGGCCGGGGAGACTGGGCTTAAGCAAAAAAAACAGATTGAAACAGTACAAAAATTTCGAGATGGGGAATACAAAGTACTAGTTGCTACGCGGGTTGGTGAAGAAGGGTTAGACATATCAGAGGTAAACCTT
>JAGWGA010000012.1 GCA_028867675.1 Nitrososphaerota archaeon
CAAACTTGGAGAAAATATTTTCATGGTAGTAAGCGATTTAAAACCAACTGATGCCGGAGAAATTCAGATTGTTGATCCTAAGGGAGTTGCTTGGAGTACAATACAATTTAATGGTACACTAAAATCTAGTTTTAAACAATTTTTCAAACCAAATACAGATAGAAGACTTTCTTTATGTAATCCTTCAGATCTTGTTGGTAATTGGAATATAGTATTCAGTGGAACAACGTACAAATCCATACCATTTCAAATAGTAAATGATTGGATTTCAGGTGCACAGTCAGAAGTAACACCCGTACCTAAAGGACTAGACCCCTGTTAGGAAATTATTTTCCAAAGTATTGTGAAAACATACTGTTTCTCCAGTATGACATGCAGGACCACTTGGTTCTACCAGATAGATAATTGCATCAGAATCACAATCGACCAAAATTTCTTTAACTTTTTGTATGTTTCCCGATTCTTCTCCTTTCATCCACAATTTATTTCTCGATCTACTCCAGAACCAAGAATTACCAGTTTTTTGAGTAAGTTCAAGTGATTCTTTATTTGAATATGCAAGTGTTAAGATTTCTCTAGAGTGTACATCTTGAACAATAACGGGTACAAGACCATCACTTTTTGCAAAATCAATATCACTTATCTTCTTATTCATAATAACACCTTTACTTGAGCCCTATTTTTCTGTTATAGTCTGACAGGAACTCCATTTTCTTTAAGATATTCTTTAACTCTATCTACAGAATGAGTCTTGTAATGAAATATTGATGCGGCTAATGCAGCATCTACATTAGTTTGTAAGAACACATCAAGCATATGTACTGGCTTGCCACATCCTCCGGATGCAATAACAGGTATGTTTACCGAGTTTACGATTTCTTTGATAAGTTGAACATCGTATCCCTCCTTTGTGCCATCCATGTCAATACTAGTCAATAGAATCTCCCCCGCACCACGCCTTTCTACTTCCTTTGCCCATTCTATTGCATCAAGATCTGTAGGAGTTTTACCACCATAAATGAAGACTTCAAACCAAAACTTTTTGGAATCAGATGTAAAGATGTGTCTGTTTTCCTTTATTTCGTAATTTCGCCTAACATCCATTGCTATTACTATACACTGTTTACCAAAAATTTCCATCAATTTTGTAATAATTTCAGGATTTTTTACAGCACCTGTATTAATGGCAACCTTGTCTGCACCACTAAGAAGAATATCTCTAGCATCCTGTAAGGTCTTTACACCTCCACCAACAGTAAATGGAATATCAATTACTTGAGCTACTTTCTTTACAAGACTCTTAATTGTCTCCCTTTGTTGCTCCGAAGCTGTAATATCAAGAAAAACAAGTTCATCAGCTCCTTCTTGACTATATTTTTCTGCGAGTAAAACAGGATCCCCTGCATCTTTTATTGATTTAAAGTGCATTCCTTTTACAACTCTTCCATTATCTACATCCAGACAAGGAATTACTCTCTTGGTCAAAGTCATGCTAATGTCTTAACCTCCTCTACCGATATTTTTCCATCATATAATGCCTTACCAAGAATCACACCATACGCACCACATTTTTTTACATTTGTAATATCCTGCAATTTTGATATTCCACCACTAGCAATAACATTTACATTTTTCATGTTACATGCCTTTTGTAAAGAATCAAGATCCGGACCATGAAGAGTTCCATCTCTTTCTACTGTAGTTATAAGAAATTGAGAATATCCGAGCCTTACAAAATTTTCAATTCCCTCAAAAAGTTCTATACCTGTACTTTCTTTCCATCCGCTTATCACTATCTTACCTTGCATTTGATCTGCAGATATCACAATTCTTTCTTTTCCAAATTTCTTTGAAATTTCTTCCAAGATCTCTTTATTTTTAAAAGCAATAGTTCCAAGAACCACTTTGGAAGAAAACTGTAATGCATTTTCTATAATTTCTTTTGTACGTAATCCCCCGGCTGCTTCAACTGGTATAGAAACAGATTCAGTAATTTTTTTAATTGTTTGAAGATTTGAGCCTGTCCCAAGCGTTGCATCCAAATCCACTACATGAAGCATATCAGCACCTGCTTCCTCCCATTTTTTTGCTATTCCTACAGGATCAGAGCTGTATACAGTTTTGTTGCTAGGATCCCCTTTTACTAGGCGTACTACTTTATTATCCATAATATCAATAGCAGGAATTACTTTCACTTTTTGCACACTCGTAAAAAGTTCTGGATCATAATTGAGCCTACTTTGCTTGATTTTTCAGGATGAAATTGTGTCCCAAACAATGTTTGTGTTTCTATTACAGCTGGTACGTTTATTCCATAATCAGAGTCTGCCTTGATAATATCTTCATTTTTTGGCTTTACCCTATAGGAATGAACAAAATAAACCCACGAACCTTCTTTTACACCTTCTAACAATACACTTGGCTTTTTTATTTGAAGATCATTCCATCCCATATGCGGGATCTTGAATTTGTTTGGAAGTAAAATTACCTCACCTTCTAAAACTCCAAGCCCTCCTAACTTTCCTTCCTCACTTTTTTCAAAGAACATCTCCATTCCTAAACAAATGCCCAATACAGGAATCTGATTCTTAACTAAATCTTGGAATTGAATTTTTGACGTATGAAGACTTGTTATTGCAGGATCAAAGTTTCCCACTCCTGGCAAAAGCAATCCAGAGTAATTTTTTATTTTCTCCAGATTAGTTATAACATCTACTTCTGCTTCATTTTTTTCTAATGATGATTTAAGACTGAATATGTTTCCTGCCCCATAGTCAAATATTGCAACTTTAACCATCACATGGCACCCTTTGTACTTGGCACTCCTTTTTGTTTTCCATCATAACCTGCTGCTATTCTCCAAGCTACTGCGAATGCCTTTATTGCAGCTTCAATTTTGTGATGATCATTTTCCCCATATTTTACAGATACATGCATACAGATGTTTAGGTTTTGAGCTAGTGATCGGAAAAAGTGCTCCAAGTCCTCTTCCTTGGAAATTCCTTCAATTTGATTTCTTTCAATAGACAAGTCAATCCTTTGATACTGTCTTTTGATAAGATCAAGAGATGCTTCTGCAAGAGATTCATCCATTGGTACTGAAGAGTGACCAAATCTCACAATTCCAACTCTATTACCTAGTGCTTGATCCATTGCATTTCCAAGAGATATTGCTGCATCTTCAATTAGGTGATGGTCTATTCCATCCATGGACTTTGCATTCAATTTCAGATCAAGCATTGCATGCTTTGCAAGTGATGTAATTAGGTGATCAAGAAATGGAAGACCTGTTTTGATAGAAATTTTCCCATTTCCATTTAGATTTACCTCAACTAATACTTCGGTTTCCTTAGTTTTCCTATTGATTTGAGCTGTTCTAGATTTCATTAAAATCACTGAGTAGAGAAGGGGTTTATGCCCCAACTAGATTTAATGTCTTCGGAATTAGATCTATTGATTTGACTATAATGTCTGCCTTGTTGCTCTCAAATAGAGATCTTTTTGCTTCTTGGTCTTTACTAGTACCATATACCCCACAGAATATTGTCGATATTCCAGATTCATCAGCCTTTTTTGCCATGATATAGTCCTCCATGGAATCCCCTACGTATAACGTAGTGTTTCCACTCATGCCTTTAATTGTAGATATAAGAGATTGAGGATTTGGTTTTGCCATTTCACGTGGTTCATCCTCTAGAAATTTTGAATTATTCAAATCAAATTCGTTGAACAGTTCTTTAAGAGAGTGTTTTGCGGATAATAGACCTCGTCCTGTTACAATAGCAATTTTTTTGTTAAATTTATCATGTAAATTCTTTGCAAGTTCTTTATTAAAAAGTACAATATCATTTTCAATTAGACCCTTACCATCAAAAAATTGTGGGCTTCTCTTGTAAAGTTGGAGATATAGTTCTGAGCCATAAAATATTTCATCAAATATTGAGGAAAGCGGATTTTGGAATTTTGAGCTTGGATATGCTAGTTTTTTCTTAATATCAAAAACATCAACATGGATATCATCAAGATATTTCTCAACGGATTTTATTCCGGTTTGATCTGCATTATCTATTACTTTGAGAACAAATTCAGAGAATGACTCGTTTCTTTTCTTTGCTGCAATGACAGCAAGTATTATTGCATATGTAACATCTACTTCATCATTAAAACCACCTGTAGCCTTGAAACCTTCTATCATGGTTGTTGTTACTAATTCAGATTCATTTACTTGAGCCATTTCTTTTATAATAAAATCTACAGTTTTTTTTATTGCCAGATCATAAGAATTGGATATATCTATCAGAACTCCATCACAGTCAAACACTATAGAATCTAATTTTGTTATCTTCTCAATTTTTGTTGAATCTATCAAGATTCCTTTTTCTATTTCATTTAGGGTCAATTCAATAAATCCCGTATAGCTGTAAGGAATCTGGAATTCATATCCTGTGAACCTACGGTAACTCTTAGGCATCCCTCATGAGAACCAATCGTACCAAGATTCTTTATTGAAATACCTTGTTCAATTAGTGCTTTGTAAATTCTTTGACTAGATCCTCCAGCTGTAAAGAGAACAAAATTTGCTTTTGAATCAAATACCTCAAATATTTTCATCTGTTGAAGATTGATAATTATTCGGGAACGTTCTTTCTTAACAAGCTCTGCGACATCTGTGAAATGTTTGGACTGTCGTAATGCCATAATTCCAACCTCTATTGCTAGAGTATTCAGGGGATAAGGATATTGAATTACCCGTGTAAAGGTATCAATTATTTTGTTATTTGCTACAAAGTATCCCACTCTCAATCCAGCCAATCCAAAAGATTTGGACAAGGTTCTAAGTACAATAAGATTATTGATTTTCTTTGTCATTTCAATAACAGAATAATCAGAAAATTCCACATATGCTTCATCTATAATTACAAGACCATTGAATTCTCGAATTAATTTTTCAAGATCCTTTCTCTGAAATTGAAATCCAGTTGGATTATTTGGCATATCAAGATAAAGAATATCGGCTTTCTTTGTGTTTAACAAAAATTTTTCTAGATCAAGTGTCATATTTTTATTAAATTGAATTTTAATTGTAGGAATAGAATATAGTTTACATCTCTCTTCAAAGAATCCAAATGTTGGATCCGATGTAAGAATTTTAGTTTCTTTAGATGCAAAAGTACTCAATATAAGATCAATTATTTGATCAGAGCCATTTCCAACACCGATCATTTCTTTTGGTAAACCAATATATTTCGAGATGGATTGAACTAGTCTTTCCGTTCCCCCTAAAGGATATTCTCTGACATCTATGTTTTCCTTCACTTCAGTTATAATTTTTTGAAGGAACTCTAAAGATACTGCATAATTCTCGTTTGAATCAAGTTTTATCATATTAGAGTATTTTTCAGGTTTCTTGTAACCACTAAGTTTAGAATATTTTTCTAATTCTTTTTGAAACCAGTTTTTTTTCACAACAACCTTCCCCTAACTGCTTCATAGTGATTTGGTAAGCCTTCTGCATCAGTCAAGGCTTTCATATACTTTGAAATTTTTTCCAAGGCAATCTTAGAGGATTCTATTTGAGTTTGCATCTTCATGTAATCTAATACACCCAAGGAACCTCGAGTTCTTCCAAATCTATTGGTTGGAAGTATATGATTCGAACCTAACAAATAGTCACTAGCTGAAGATGGAGTATTCTTACCAATTAGTGTTAATCCTGCTGATTTTATTTTCTTTGTAAATTTTTGTGAATTCTTTGTCATTATTTCAAGATGTTCGGGTGCAAGTCTATTTGCAAAATCTGCCATTTGTTGTTCTGTGCTACAAATAGCAATAAATCCATTTTTTTGCAGACTTTCTTTTACAATAGTGGCCCTCCTTATTGTTTTGATTTTTTGTTCTAGTGATTTTAGTACCAAGTTTTTTAATTTTTGAGAATTTGTAATTAGACAGCATATTGTATCAGGACTGTGTTCTGCCTGAGAAATTATGTCAAGTACAACAAGTTCAGCATCCGCAGTAGCATCAGCTACAATAGCAAGTTCAGTTGGACCTGCAATCATATCAATTGAGACTATCTCACTTAGTAATGATTTTGCAAGAGTTACAAATGCTCCTCCTGGACCAACTATCTTGTCTACTTGTGGAATAGATTTAGTGCCATACGCTAAGGCTGCAATAGCCTGAGCACCACCTGTTTTGTAGAATTCATCTACACCGCAAATATCAGCCGCTACAAGTGTCAATGGATCTATTTCTCCTTTATCATTTGGAGGGGATACTGCTACAATTTTCCTAACACCTGCAACCTTTGCTGGAATAACAGACATTACAATAGTACTTGGATATCTTGCCTTTCCTCCTGGAATATAACAACCTACGATATCAATTGGTAAAAATACTTTTTTTATAATAATACCATCTATTGTGATTGAGATATTCTGTAATTTTTTGCGCACCGCATTTTCAGATTTTTCTAACCTCATTTTTGCAAGTTTGATTCCATCTATCTGATCTTTACCTACTTTAGAATACGCAGACTTTATCTCTTGTTTGGTAACTTTCAAGGAAAGGATTTTTTTCCCGCTAAATTTTGTTTCATATTCTTTAACGGCCCTATCTTTTCGTTTTCGTACGTCAGATATGATAGATAATACTTTTTTTCTTACGTCATCATTTGTTTTAGGTCTGACAGATTCTATTATAGAGTCTATGTCTTGAACATCGATAATTCGCATCAACTTTCCTCATCACGTTTTATCTCCTCAAGTGCCAGTATCTGTTTTGGTTCATGCACTACTAAACCCTGAGCAATCTTTCGTAATTTCGGAATCATTTTGTGGAACTCTGATTTTGGAATCACAGTATTGATACCATACCATCCTTTTTCACTCAAAGGACTAATGGTAGGACGTTTTAGAGACGGTAAATCATGTAATAATTTATCTAGATGTTCTTCTTTGACATTTAAGAATAAGTGAAGGTGTTTTTTTCCTTCAACTGCTCCTCGCAACATAGTTACAATGTCATAAATTTTTTCTCTTTTTGATTTGTCTTTAAGTGATACTTTATTTGCGATCAAGACAGCTGCTGATTCCATCACAGTATCAATTATCTTCAATTGATTTTGTGTTAGAGTTGTACCAGTCTCTGTTACATCCACGATTGCATCTACATCCTCTGGAGGTTTTGCTTCTGTTGCACCAAATGATAGGAAGATCTGTATATTCTTGTTTGTTCCCTGACTTAACCAAGGAGTTACAATCATCGGATGTTTTGAACCATAAAGTTTCTTGTAGCTTTTACATTGCATGATAAATTTAGCAGTTGTATTCAGATACTCTGAAGAAATTCGTAGTGTCTTTTTCTTCTTTGCATAAACTAATATCATTTCATCTAAGGATTTGAAATGATAAGAGTCAGGAATTGCAAGTACAAGTTTTATCTTACCATATTCTAAATCAAGCAGTATCTCAACATCCGAATTTGTTTCCTTTACCCAATCCCGTCCCGTTATACCTACATCATACAAACCGGCAAATACCAAATTAGGAATTTCCTGAGGACGTAGCATTTTGACTGAAATTTGTGGGTCATCCAATATGACACGATAAGTTCTTTCTCGCCTAACTACTCGTGTCCATGATCTTTCAAGTATCTTAAAGGTCGCTTCTTCTATACTTCCTTTGGGAACTGCAAATTTTACCAAAGCCAATGTAGTCCTACCAAACTTCTTTGGATATATATTTAGTCGCCTAGAGATTTTCCAAGATTTCCTTTGCCCTAGTTACGGAGACATTTCCTTCCTTGGTCATTTTGGCTATCACCTCATCCATCTTTTCTTGAGGAACACCTGCGCTAATGGCTATGTTCCTTGCATGAAGTTTCATGTGCCCTTTTTGTATCCCTTCTGAAGCCAATGCCCTTATTGCACTAAAATTCTGAGCAAGTCCAGCTGCACCTATAATGCAAGCTAATTCTTTGGCTGATTTGATACCCAAAATTTTCACACATGTTTTTATCATTGGATGAATATTGATAATTCCGCCAACAGTTCCTACCGACATTGGCATTTCAATTTCTCCAATCAGATTTCCATTACTATCTTTTTTCCATTTTGTAAGTGATGTATATTTTCCAGTTCTTGATGCATAAGCATGTGCAGCAGCCTCTATTGCTCGTGTATCTTGTCCAGTAGAATTTGCAACTGCTATAATTCCATTCATTATTCCTTTATTGTGAGTCACAGCTCTGTACGGATCATTTGCAGCAAATTCATAAGCCCAAATAATATTATTCACTATTTCCTCACCACCCAACTCTTCTTTATCAAAAATGGCTTTGCCTCTCACCAACCTTCTTGTAGAATAGTTGGACAATATTTTCAGAATCACTCTCCCTCCAGTTATTTTCTCAATCAGTGGTGCAACTGCCTCACACATTGTATTTGTTACATTAGCTCCCATTGCATCACCCACATCTATTAGAATTTCTATAACAAGCATCGAGCCTAAATCTGTTGCAATTTCTTTGCATGTGATTTCTTTTGCCCCTTTTCCCATTTTTGAAAGAGTTTTACTTTTGGAATTTGCAGTAGAGATAATTTCATCAGATGCTTTAATTATTTTTGAAATAACTGATTTTACATCAATATCAACAACTTGAATTTGTCCTATACTGTATGATTCATCAGCTTCCATTACAAAGCCTCCATGTTTTCTTGCAATCTTGGCTGCCTTTGATGCAGCAGCAATAACAGATGGTTCTTCGATGACCATCGGAATAAGATAATCTGTTCCGTTTACTTTGAAATTTGTTGCAATACCAAGAGGGAACGATACAGTGCCAATGGCGTTTTCAACCATATTGTTGGCTTGTTCAAAATTAATGCCACCTTCAGTCTTTAAAATTTTAACATCTTCTTTTGAAAGATTTGAGAATAACTCCACTGCATCTAGTCTTTCTTCTCTAGTTTTTTCATGGAATTTTGGGATGGATGAATCAGTCAATCTATTTTACAACCCTCAATAGTTTATCATCTTTTTTGTCTGGAAATCCGTTCCCATCTGTGTTTCCTGTAAGGATGTACAGATAGTTATCAGGTCCTACGTCAACCTCACGAATTCTTCCCAATCCATCCAATATGATCTTTTGTGACGTGCTATTTCCACTATGAAGCGGCAATTGGTATAATGCATTACCACGAAGAGTAGCAAGTATAAGACTATTTTTAAGATCAAGTTTTTCTGAACCGTAAAAAGCAATCCCTGCAGGTTCTACACTAATATTATAACAACTGAAAGCATCCTGATACTCCTTTGAACCAGAACACTCTTGAGTTGGCCAACCATAGTTTTTGCCTTTCTGGATAATGTTTATTTCATCATTTTTTGTTGGACCCTCTTCAGTCTCGTAAAGATTTCCTTGCTCATCCCATGTTAGACCTTGGGGATTTCTATGACCTAGAGAATAGACAGGTGAATTTTGATAAGGATTATCATTTGGGATAGAACCATCATCATTTACTCGCAATATTTTGCCAGCAAGCGAAGTTAGATCTTGAGCAGTATTCTCATCTGTAGCATCACCTGTACCTATGTAGAGTTTTTTATCAGGGCCAAATTTTATAACACCGCCATTATCAAATTCGGCACCTGGAATTTTATCCAGTATCACCTTTGCATCAACAATCTTGTTATTTGATTCTGTGACTTGCAGTACTTTGTTCCATAGTTTATCTCCCTCTTTGTAGGTATAGTAAACATACATCAAATGATTTTTTTCAAAATCTGGATGTGTTGTTAATCCAAGAAGACCTGCATCTGTAATATCAGCAACATGAAAATCCGCCACAGAATCATTGACAAGAATACCATTATCTATAACTCTCAGCTTTCCAACTTTCTCAGTAAAGAAGATTTTCCCATCACCAAATGCTAATGCCCATGGTTTTTGTAGATTTGTTGCAATAATTTGTACAGCATCTGTTCCAGCTGAGCTAGTATTTGGTTTTGGAATTACAATAGAACCTGATGGTGATGTGATTATCAAGATTGAAGCTGCAATTGCAGCAATTATTGCAAATATTCTAGTTTTTTTATCCACAGGACAAAGAGTTTAGAAATCCTATTAATTATTTCTAAATTCGTTTAAAGAGTATATATCACCCTTGGGACTTTTCACCCCTTAGCGGGGTGGGGAAGTCAGACTAAAGGGGCTAAGTCATCCCGGCGGGCTCATAATCAACACTGATGAGATACCCGCAGTCCAGTAGTTCAAATCTACTCCCCGCTATCTTCAATACAATTTCAATTTGTTTTAGAAAACCATTTTTTTGAATTATTAAATTCAATCTTACTGTTAAATTTACCAATTCTTTGTAATGGACGAGTCAAATGTCTATGTGCAGAGGCAACTGGCAAGTAAAATTGTTTTTCAATTTGACGTGGAATCTCTTGCTTGACTTTGGTCAAGCTAGTATTTCCACATTTTGAGCATTGATAACCTTGATTTTTACCCTTTGACTTCATACGTTTTTCACATTTCATGCAGAGAGGGTTAATCATAACTACATGTCTTTCAAGACCAAGCACTTCAAGAAATTCCACATTTAGAACTCGTTTATGTTTTTTTGAAGATTTTCTAATTCCTCCACCAATTTTTACCAAATCATCTACCATTAGTTTCTCTGCAATAGTAGTAAGTTTAGTTGGTTTGTAAACAGCACATTTGACAGCAACACCATTTCTAGATATAGAAAAAAATACGTGTCCACCCAGAATGGTATATGGTTTTTCTGTTATCTTACCAACCAAGTATCCAGAAGAAAAAGGTTTTAGATTTTTAATATCAATCTCGTTTTGTAAGTGATCACCAGTACCTTGATTTGAACGAAATACCATATATCCACAGAATTTTTCTTTAGATTTTACAAGAGATGCTCCTTTAATTACAGTATCAGGATCTTCTCCTCGTACACCAAAGAATACAGGATCTGGACCATGCGGTGCAATTAGAATTCGATTTTTTGATTCGTCAAAACTGTTAAAGGTTCTAGGAAATGTTAGTTGCTGCATTTTTTCTACACTATCTTTAAAAATTTCTCTTTTTTTTCTTAGATTTACTTTATCCCTATATGAGATTAATTCAAAAGTATGATCATGAAAGTCGTATCCTATTGCACCTATTGCACCAATCAACCCTTGCCCATTACCAATATGATAAGTTTCAAGTTGGTTGTCTTGGATGAATTTCTTTGCTTCATTTCTGCTTACTAGTCGATATAATGCCATTTTTCCAAATTTAGAAAATTTTTCCGGAATATCTTTTTGTTCATAGAAAACCAGTCCCGGATTTGCACCATCTTTTACAGCAGAGTATTTTTTTATGAATCTTAGAATATTTTTTTTAATTAGTTGGGGTTTACCAGTCTCAATCTTTAATGCTACTGCGCCATTCCCCCTAGTTTTCCATGGCACGTTTGGATTGAACCTAATCAAGTATGGATAATCAAGAAACCTTGCTTTCTCTTTTTTTAGATATTCAACTATTTTATAGGCAAGAAAAGTGGTACACATTCCTTTTCTTGAATCAGTATCATCAAAGCCAATATGAAGAATAGATTTCTCTGTCATTCGATTACAGTCATAGTAAGAGTAGAACGTACATTTTTGAGTTGCCTTATGTTGTTTGAGATAGTTCTTTTTAGTGTCTCATTATCTGGTGCTTCTACTTTAACTACCAAATCATAAGCGCCATACAAGACATAGACGTATTTGACGCACTCCATGTTTTTTAGCTGGTTTAGCAGTTCAGTTTCTGCTCCCAATTCAGCATTTATCAGTACAAAGGCAATTGGCATGCTTTTGCTCTTCAAAATGTACAATATTAAATATTGTGGCAGTTTCGTTTGATTTAAATTAAAAAAACAATTCTTGATAACGATTGATAGTAATAGATGAAAAAAAGATTTTTGAAGAGATAGAAAAAAGAAAACCAGTCTCAGTTGCGTTAAATGGTCCAGATGGAATCATACCAAAGATCCAGGATACTGCCTCTAGAATAATGGAGAGATTTGGAATACCAGCTTATGTGATGGCTGATAGCTGTTTTGGTACATGTGATCTTAATTCAAATGGTGCAAAAGTTCTCGGAGCTGAGATTCTATTTCACATAGGGCATAGTATCAATTCGATGAGTTTTGGTGACAATATAGTTCTCATTGATGCTTTTGACGACATATCATTTGAAAATATTGCAAGAAAATGTGCAAATGAGATTAAAGAGAGAACCGTTTCACTTGTTACAGACAGTCAACATCTACATGAGATTGAGAAAGTAAGAAAAATACTTGAAGAAAATGGAATTACTGTAAAAATTGGAAAAGGCAAAGGCCAGTTAAATGACGGACAAGTGTTTGGTTGTGAATTTTATCCCGTTACAGAAACTAAGAATAGTGTAGAAGCAAATGTATTCTTGGGACAAAGTAATTTCCATGCGGCAGGAATTGCATTATCTACAAATCTGCCAACGTATGTACTTGATCCATATTTTAATGAAGTCCGAGAAGTTACTGAATTTGCAAAAACACTACAGAAAAAAGCAATACTAACTATCTACAAGGCTGCAGAGGCAGAAACATTTGGCATAATTGTAGGACTAAAAGAAGGGCAATTCTCTAAAGTTACCGCTCTTAAATTCAAAAAGGAGTTGGAAAGTATAGGAAAAAAAGTACAGTTGTTTGCAATAACAGAAATTTCTGATGATAAGTTACGTAATCTCAAAGGAATTGATGCCTTTATTCAAGTGGCATGCCCACGAATATCAACAGACAATCATTTTCACAAACCAGTTTTGTCTACCCCTCAAGCAAATGCATTACTAAAAATATTAAAAAAAGAAGGCATTGAAGGATTCCTGCAGATTCCTCACTGGCTATAAACAATTATAATCATCAAACTTCAAATCAAGGCATTGTCTCAAAAACCAACTCTTCCAGGAGATAAAATTGCAATAATTGAGGAATTTGAAATGGGAGAAAATACATTTGATGATGGTCAATCAATAAGATCACTAGTTGTAGGAACTTCCGAATTTGACAAGACTAATCGTATAGCTAGTATCAGTGAAATGAGAAGACCTGCAGTTGCTAAAGTAGATGATGTGGTTACAGGAAATATCTCAGCGTTGATGAATAACATGTTTGCAATAAATATTTTATACATAAATG
Organism: Nitrososphaerota archaeon; assembly: GCA_028867675.1. Classification (GTDB taxonomy): domain Archaea; phylum Thermoproteota; class Nitrososphaeria; order Nitrososphaerales; family Nitrosopumilaceae; genus Nitrosotalea. The sequence goes on from JAGWGA010000012.1 coordinate 13,226, forward strand.
GAAAACCCACACATTCTGGAATAGAATGTATTTGTCAGGCAAGGGGAGCAAAGAAAAGGATAATGGTAAGAGTAGGAGATATCGTTTCTGCAAAAATCATCAGCCATCTAAATGGAGTAATACATGCTACAATCAGTGAACCTGAACTTGGAGTTTTATTCTCGCAGTGCATCAAATGCGGAGCTAAAGTCATAGCACTTGGTAGTAATGTAAAATGTGTAGATTGCGGATACATAGAAGAGAGAAAATTATCAAACAGGTTTGGAAACAGCGATTTTATAAAATTCAACTCCAACTAAAAATATGTTAAAAGTAGCATTCCAAGGTGAACCTGGGGCTTATAGTCAAGCAGCTGCAGTTAGTTTTTTCAAAGAATCAATTGAGACCATACCATATCCTACTTTTTATGAGGCACTTGGTTCAACAGAAATTGGAAGATCAGACTGTACAATTCTTCCAGTAGAAAATTCACTTGAGGGAAGTGTAGGTGAAAGTTATGATTTACTGCTTACAACCAAACTCAATGCGGTGGGTGAAACATATCACAGGATATCACATTGTCTTATAGGTTTACAGAATCTAGAAAAAATTGATACAGTTTATTCCCATCCACAAGCACTTGGTCAATGTAGAAAATTCATTCAAGAGAATCATTTGAAACCCATACCAACTTATGATACTGCAGGCAGTGTAAAAATTCTCTTGGAATTAAACAAGGACAGTATTGCATGCATTGCAAGTAGAAAGGCTGCTGAGATTTACAAAGTTCCAATAATAAAAGAAGGAATCGAAGATAATCCAAATAATTATACCAGATTTCTTGTCTTGGCAAATAAGAAAAAAGAAAAAACATCTAAAGATAAGACTTCGATAATTTTTGCAATAAAACACATTCCAGGAGCATTGTATAACATACTTGAGAAATTCAATGCAAATAGGATTAATCTAACAAAAATTGAATCACGTCCAACAAAGAACACCCCTTGGGAATACAATTTTTATGTAGATTTTGAAGGGCATCAAGATGATAGCAATATTTTAGATACTCTTGAGAAGATACGACCAAACACGACGTTTCTTAAGATACTTGGTTCTTATCCAAGAGCAGAGCTAATCTAGAATCCCTTTGGTCTTCTAATTGAAAATACCGCACTAATTCCAATTATCAAAACTCCGGATGATATAACAATAAGATGAGATGTGAATATCAATGGATTTGTTACCGCCTGTAATTTTCCAGTTACATGAAGTACAGAGCCTCCAGTATTTGTGATATTTATGAAATGTTTTCCATTTCCAAGACTAACCCAATCAAAACTAACTTTATTTTTAAAATCATCGTCAACTGCCAGACCATCATTTGGTGTTTTCATTTTAACATGGAATGAACTTCCAGTAACATTGAGAAATTCGTGATAATGTTTTTCTGCGTCAAATGAAAAGATATCACTTTTTCCGATATCTACTGAATCATTTACATCATGGGAATTACTAATTATTGATTGCAATAGGAAAAATGAACCTAAAATAACTGCAACTGAACCAATTCCAATTCCAATTGCAGATCTTTTTGTAAGCATTATGAAAAACTATTATTAATGATATTTAAAGTAAATTACATTAATTCTACATCATGTGGTTGACTTTCTGCATATCCTGCAGTTGACATTTTTATAAATTCAGCATTTTGTTGCATTTGTAAAATATCATTTGCACCACAATAACTCAAACCAGAACGAATTCCTCCTGTTAGTTGTTTTAGTATATCAGTTACACTTCCTTTGTATGGAACCATTGCTTCAACACCTTCTGCAACATAATCATTAAGATCTTCTACCATAGACGCATTACTGGTTTCTTTACTTTTTCTTCCAAGAGCTGCATAAAATGATGCCATGCCTCTGTAAATCTTGTATCGTTTTCCATTTTTCATCATAAATGAGCCAGGACTTTCATCTGTTCCTCCTAACAAGCTTCCAACCATTACAGTAGATGCTCCAGCAGCAAGTGCTTTTGTAGCATCACCCGATGTTCTAACTCCACCATCAGATATTATTGGAATACCATATTTTTTGCCAACTTGTGCACAGTCCATTACAGCAGTAAGTTGAGGTACGCCAGAACCAGTGATCACTCTAGTTATACATATAGAACCAGAACCTACTCCTACTTTTACTGCATCTACACCAGCTTTGATAAGATCTTCAGTGCCTTGAGCTGTTGCAACATTTCCTGCTATTAATTCACAGTTTGGGAAGGCCTTTTTTATCAATCGAATTGTATTAATTGCATTTTCACTATGTCCGTGGGCTATATCCACTACTATGGCATCAGCACCTGCATCTAGCAATGCTTCTGTTCTTTCTAGAAAATCTCCTTTTACACCTACTGCTGCTCCAACTAGTGGTCTTCCTTTCTTATCTTTTGAAGCATGCGGATAATTTCCAGAATTAATAATATCCTTACTTGTTATCAGCCCTTTGATATGTCCTCTTTCATCTAAAAGTGGCAATTTTTCAATACAATTTTTCCTCAATATTTCTTTAGCTTCTACAATATCTATTCCAGATTTTGCGGTAATTACATCACTTGTCATTACTTCATCGACTTTTTTGCTCTCATCTTTTGGTTCTAACATTACAATATCTCTTCTTGTCAATATGCCAACAAGCTGACCTTGAGCATCTGTTACAAGTAGCCCTGAAGCTCCTTTTTCCCTCATAGAATCTATGGCTTCACGTACAGTTTGTGCTGGTTCTATTGTGTAAGGATTTTCTATAATTATACTGCCAGAACGTTTTGTTTTGAGTACCTCGTTTACTTGTTCTGAAATGGTAAGAAACCTGTGTATGATTCCAATTCCTCCCTCTCTTGCTATTGCTACTGCCATAGCAGATTCTGTCACAGTATCCATGTTTGCACTTATGATTGGTATGTTAAGAGAAATATTTCTAGAAAGTTTTGTTTGTAAATTTGTCTGAGATCTTGTAACTATGCCTGATCGTTTAGGAACAAGGAGTACATCATCAAATGTTAGTCCTTCCCTTATTTCCAATGAAACCTTCTTGAATAGAATAAAAATCTGTTATAAGCCTTTCTTGAGATTTTTCAAGTTTTCTACGATCTTAATAATATCATTTGTAGCTTTAACATTATGAGTTCGTATTACATCAGCACCGTATAGAGCAGCAAAAGTTTCTGCTGCAAGAGAACCATAGAGTCTCTTTTCAGGATCTTTTTCACCCAACATTTCCCCTATGAATGATTTTCTTGAAATCGAAACTAGAATAGGATATTGATCTTTTATTTTGTTCAAGTTTTTCAGTACTAGCATATCTCTTTTTAGCCAGTCAGAATTTATTTTTGTGAACAATATACCTTGTGCCTTTTTTCTAAAAAAACCAAGTGCTGGATCTACTACAATCTTGTTCTTTGAGATTCCAGATTTTAATGCCATTGAGACACTTTGAAGAATTAATTTTTTTGCCTGCATCACCTGGTTTCCTCTAATCAATTCATTGCTAAATGCACATACAATAACAGAAGGAGAATATTCCTCTAGTATGTCAATCATCTTTTTGTCATATTTTAAGCCTGAAACATCATTGACAATCTCTGCACCTAATTGAAGAGCAACTTTTGCTACCTTTGCTCTACATGTATCAATAGAGACTGGTAATTTTGAGACTTTTCTGACAGTTTCAATAGCATTTGTAATTCGGTTAATTTCTTTATCCTCTGAGACTAGAGTTTTGTTATATGGTGCAGTTGACATTCCTCCAACATCAATAAAATCAGCACCATCTTCTTCCATTAGTTTTGCAGTTTTTGCTATAGTTTGTTTATCAGTAAATACCGATTTATTATAAAATGATTCTGGACTAGTGTTAATAATTCCCATTATCCGTATTGGATTAGAATCGCCTACTCTAACTTCTGCCAGTTTATGCATATGGTTTATGATTAACCCAGATACATTTAGACTTAGATGGAATTGAATGATTGGCAAAAAAAATATCAAGAGATTCTTCATGAATTTAATTACAACAGGTTAAGAGAGATAAGATCAGCCAAGATTCTTGATTTATTTCTAAAAACCAAATTACCGTTAAACAAATTAGAAAGAAAAATTAAAAACAAAACTGTTTTTGTTATTGGTGCCGGACCATCTCTTGTTTCTTCCATAGAATATCTAAAAAAATTTAAAAAATTTACCAAGATTGTGGCTGATGGTGCAACCCAAGCGCTGATTGAAAATCAGATCATACCAGATATTGTAGTGACTGATCTTGATGGAAATATGGATTATCTAAAAAAAGCATCAGAATCCAAGTCGATAATGATTGTCCATTCACATGGAGACAACATTAACAAACTTCCATATGCAATTTTATTCAAATATTGTTTAGGCACTACAGAAGACAAACCATTTGGAAAAATTAGAAATTTTGGCGGTTTTACAGATGGTGATAGATGTGTATTTCTTGCCAATCATTTTGGAGCCTCTAGGATCATTCTGATTGGAATGGATTTTGGAACTATCATAGGAAAATATTCCAAGGAAAGAACCCAAAACAAAGAAATAAAATTAAAAAAATTAAAGAAGGGGAAATCTCTCTTGGAATGGCTAGCCTCAGAAAGTAATGCTGATCTTTATACAACGTCCCAGCCAATACCAGGATTCAAAAATATAGAAATTACAGATCTTCAAAAGTTAGTCAGACAGTAGAGCTTGTTTTAATATTTATTATCCATTTAACAATAGAAAAAACATGGATTATTCAGAGGAGAATATGCGTGAAATTCTAGAATTAAGAGAATGGATCTCTGAAGAAATTGAAAAAAGAGAAAGAGAGATAGACAAATTTCAACAAAATATTCGTATTCTAGATTCCCTTGTCAAGCAATCAAGCTTTAGTAAAGCATCATCACTTGTATCATCCAGTAAACAAAGTATGCAATCAAGTCAACAAAATGTTCAATCAAGCCAGCAAACATCTTCTATAATTCCCATCAAGACATCAGACAGCAAAATTTTAGCAAATGCACATGTAACTCCTGATGAATTAGTAATTATTCCATCAGAAGATACTATCTTAGATGTAGAAACACATCCGTTCAAGTCATTTTTTATTGGGAGAATAATTGGAGGAATGGAAAGTCAAGATAGACTAGATGTTCAAAATGGTAAGATCCCACAAAATACAGCAATATCATGTCTGGTAAACAAAGAGGGTAATAGAATCAAAGAGATTCTCATCAAGAATTATCGTCAAAAAGAAAGAGTAACCGAGATAATAAATACAGTAACGTGGTCATTTTCCAGAATGATTGAAAATTCTCAAAAGTGATGTTATGGATAAAATAATTGTATTAGATTTTGGTTCTCAATATAGTCACCTCATTTGTAGAAGAATTAGGGAATTTTCAGTTTATTCTGAACTTGTACCATATAACATATCACCTGAAGAACTAAAGAAGATGAATCCAAAGGGGATTGTATTTAGTGGAGGACCTGCAAGTGTGTATAACGAGGATTCTCCCAAGCCAGTTAATGGAATATTTGAGATGGGACTTCCAGTTCTTGGGATATGTTACGGCCACCAGTTAATCGTCAACGAGTTTGGAGGCAAGGTTAAACGGTCTCACAAGGAGTATGGCTCTTCATTACTTAGTGTAGATAGTGATTCGGATTTACTTTCTGGAATTGGTAAATCAACAAGAGCATGGATGAGCCATGGTGATGCCGCTGAAAGTTTGCCTCAAGGATTTGAAGTAATAGGGCATACCGAGAATTCTTTTGCGGCAGCAATTGCAAATAGACAAAAAATGGTATATGGTATTCAATTTCATCCAGAGGTAATACACACTGAAAATGGAGTTCAAGTTTTAAGGAATTTTGTTCTAAACATATGTAAAGCAAAACAAGATTGGACCTTGGAGAATTTCATAGAAACAACAGTATCAGAAATTTCAAAGATTGATGGTAATGTATTATGTGGAATAAGCGGAGGTATTGATTCTACAGTAGCTGCATTATTGATTCAAAGAGCAATAGGAGGTAGACTCAAATGTGTTTTTGTTGATAATGGACTTTTGCGATTTGATGAAGAAGCAGAAGTTGAAAAGATGTTCCAAGATAACTTTGGCATGAATTTCACGGTAATAAATGGAAAAGAGAGATTTCTTTCTAGACTACATGGAATAACTGATCCTGAGAAAAAACGAATGATTGTTGGAGAAGAATTCGTCAAGGTATTTACAGAATTTGCCGAAAAGAACGGTCCCTTCAAATGGTTAGCTCAGGGTACATTGTATCCAGATGTTATTGAGAGTGGAGTTTCCAAGGGTCCTGCAGCAGTAATTAAGACTCATCACAATGTTGGAGGACTACCATCATGGCTTCATTTACAAGTATTAGAGCCACTTAGATTTCTTTACAAGGATGAAGTAAGAAAAGTTGGAAAAATTTTAGGAGTACCTGACCACCTTCTCAATCGTCATCCATTTCCAGGTCCAGGTCTTGCTGTAAGAATAATGGGAGAAGTAACACCAGAAAAACTACAGATAAGCAAACATGCAAGTAAGATTGTCGAGGATGAGCTTTTTGCATCTGGATGGTACGACAAGGTTTGGCAGGCTTATGCAGCTGTTGGAGATGACAGAGCCGTAGGAGTGGTTGGAGACGAGAGAAAATACGGTCATGTAGTTCTTGTTAGAATAGTGGATTCTATTGATGCCATGACTGCAGATTGGACAAGACTGCCGTCTGAGATACTTGAGAGAATTAGCAATAGAATTACAAATGAAGTAGAAGATGTGGCTTGGGTAAGCTATGTAATTTCAAGCAAACCACCTGCTACAATAGAGCCTCAATAAAAATAAAAAATTGCTTCAAAGAATTAATTCTAATTTAAAAGAAAATTTTTAAAAAATTCTAAGGTACTACGTTAATTCTAGCAGTCGGTGGTTGATTACCTAGAGTTACAGTAATCTGCACTGTACTGGAATCTTGTCCATACTTGTTGCTGACTGTGAGTTTGAACCCTAGTGTTTTAGAGTGACCATAGTCAACAGTTGGTGAGTAGAATACTGGGTGAGCAGTTCCACTTAATATTATAGTCACTGGATCACCACTGGTTTGTACCCATTTGTATTGTAGAGGAGCTGCACCGGTGCTAGCACTTCCATCCAATACAACTCTTGTATTTGGATCTACGGTTTGTGCTTGACCTGCATCAGCTACTGGGGGTTGTCCTGGTGTTGGTAGATTGTTAATCTTAACTGTAACTGAACAAGATGGAATGTCAGCAGCATTATCAGTAACATCTAATGTAAATTGAAGTGTGCTACTTGGACCATTTGGTGTTGGTGCTACAAATGATGGGCTCATATCAGTGTTAGATGACAATTTTACTAGTGGTCCAGAAACTTGTCTCCAGTAGTATGATATTGTATCAGCACTTGGATTTGCAACTGAAACTGGTAGTCTAACTAATGTATTAGAATTAACAGAAACATCTTGACATGTTACAGTTGGGTTTTGATGTGTACTCTTTACGGTGACTTTGGTCATAGCTGCTGCTTTGCCTCCATGTCCATCATCTGCAGTAAAGACAAATAACATTTCAACAGAACCGCCAGGTGTTACTGAAGGAGCAATAAATGAAGTATCAGTATTAGAATTAGATGATAGTTGTACGCTTGGACCAGAATACTGACCCCAAGCTAATGTCAATGGATCATTGTCTGGATCTGTTGCAGTACCCTTGAGAGAGACTGTGGCACCTTCGTCTACTACTTGATCAGGATTTACTGTAACAACTGGAGGATGGTTTCTATGTAAAACTACAACATTGAAAGTTGTAGTATCCTGTCCACCATATCCATCATCTACTGTTAATGATAGTTTTAATGATTTTACTTCATTTGCTGGAACTGGTGGACTAATGAAAGATATTACTGCAGAACTTGGACTTGGAGCAAATTGTACCTTGTCGCCAGATACTTGACCCCATTGATAAGTTAATTTTTTGCCAACATCAGGAGTGTTTGATTTGAGACCTGAAAGTGTTACCTTGGTATTTTCATAAACTACAATGGTATCTGCCAATGCACCTTGTAAGAAATACTGGTTTAGAGTACCTGATTTAGCACCACTTGTGGTATAGAATTTAGCACAATAAACATGATCTGAACCTTGGAATTGTTGAATGCATTGTTGAAGGAATAGTGCAGTATTATCAGATGCGGTACCAGTTTGAGCATGTGCAGACATTGGTAAAACAGAAGAGAATATCATCACCGCTAGTATAGGAACAAAGAATTTGTAATTCAACTTGTCAGATCTAAATTTTAGATTATTAAAAACCTTTCTCTCAATTTGTAATATTGAGAGGATCAATTTTTTGATCTAAAAACATGGTTGAAAATGCCAATTTAGTCGATTTTATACAATAATTGAAGACCTAATGAGTATTAGCCCTGATAAATGACAAAACTTGATCTTTTGTTGGCGGAATCCCTTGAGAGTTGCCAACGTATAATGAAGCTGTACCATTTGCAAATTCAAGTCTTTCTTTGGAATCCAGATTAGCAAGATAACCAAGTAGATTTGCAGCATCCCAGACATCTCCAGCTCCTGTTACAAATTTTGGTTCTACCGGGAAAGACTTGACAAATTCTACCTCTTTTCCATTTGACCAATATGATCCCATTGAAGTATGAAGATCAATGGATATTGAAGCTCTCTTGGCCAATTCAAGTACTAGTTTCCTATTTTCTTTTTCTCCTGAAATCGTGTCCAATCCCATCTGCATGAGAAGAATATTACATTCATTTTCGTTTATACATAAAGAGTCCAAATAACCTGCAAGTTTGGCTAGTGCATCTTTGAATTCCTCAGGCCTTGTTTGAATATCGGCAGGGTCTAGGAAATGAAGTGAGGATTTGGACATTGAAAAGGCAAATTGTGAGAGTTCTGTTCCTTTTTTATTACTTGCCCAATTAGTTACAATTACTGCATCTGCACTTTGTAGTATGGCTTGTTCTTTCATTCCAAGTTTTTCTGGACCAAAGTTTTCATTATCTCCCAAGTCAGAGATCATTATATTTACAACATTACCAGCATTGTTGAATTCAAGTGATGTTGTTCTTCCGGGTTTTCCATCAATTATAAAAAGTGAGACATTACTAAATCCAGAAAAAGTTTCTTTTATCATGTAAGTTCCAGCTTTGTCTGCAATTGTAATTAGTGATACTGGGCAGCCAAGTCTTGCAAGTGCAAAAGCAACATTTGTAGCATTTCCACCTTTTAGATCTGTTTGGGAAATTCCGCGAATGCTTCCACCTAATTTGCTTTTTTCTAAAATTTGATTGTAGAGTTGATTTAGATTTGGAATTTTTATAACACGATCAAGAAAAAAATCATTTAGAACAACAACTGGATTAATTAGATTTAGATTTTCTAACTTTTCTAACATGAAAAGGCTTAGCCCATAGGTGGACCTCTTCCGCCGCCACCTCGGCCGCCGGATGAGGCAATAACATCATCAATTCTAAGTATCATGCATGCAGCTTCTGTTGCAGATTTTATTATCTGCTCTTTTACTGCTACAGGTTCAATGATATCAATAGAGAACATGTCTGCAACTCGGGTATTTCTTGCATCAATTCCTGTCCATTTTCTTCCTTGACTGTGTTTTGCACGAAGTGTAACCATTGTGTTGATTGGATCCATTCCTGCATTTTCAGCAATTGTAAGTGGGATAATTTCTAATGCTTCAGCATATTTTTTGATTGCAAGTTGTTCTCTTCCTTCAAATTTATTTGCCCATTCCTTTAGGTGCGATGCCAAGAATTCCTCTGGGGCTCCCCCTCCAGCAACAACTGCTGGTTTTTCTATTACATCCTTGACAACCATGAGTGAATCATGCATAGATCTATCAACTTCGTCTACAACTCTTTGAGAGCCTCCTCTTAGCAATAATGTGATGGCTTTTGGATTTTTGCAGCCCTCAATGAAGACCCATTTGTCTGTCTCAACTTTTCTCTGTTCAACAAGTTCTGCTGCACCCAAGTCCTTTGGAGTCATGTCATCAATATTGCTACTAATTCTGCCTCCAGTTGCCTTGGAAAGTTTTGTCATATCACTTTCTTTTACTCTTCTGACTGAAAGTATGCCTTGTTTAGCTAGATAATGTTGTGCAATGTCATCTATACCCTTTTGACAAATCAGTACATTTGCTCCAATTTGATGAATCTTGTCTACCATTGATTTGAGCATTCTATTTTCTTCTTCTAGGAACATCTGCATCTGAGTTGGGTCGCTAATTCTAATTTCTGCACTCATCTCAGTTTTTTCTATTTCTAGAGCGGAATTTAGTAATGCAATTTTTGCTTTTTCTATTTTAGTTGGCATTCCACTGTGAACAACTTCTTTGTCAAGCACTATACCTTTGATAAATTGAGTATTTCTAATAGAGCCACCTGCTTTCTTTTCTACTTTGATATTGTCAAGATCTACTCTATGTCCTTCTGCCTCTTTTTCTACAATCTGAAGAATTGAATCTACTACTAGTTTGGATAGCATATCACTATCTTCAGAGATTAGCTTTGATTGCATACTTGTTTTTGCAATTTTTAGTAGAATTTCTTTTTCACTTGGACCTACTTGCTTTGCAAGTTCTGTAAGAAGTAAAAGTGCTTTTTCTGCTGCTGCTTGATATCCTTCAATAATTACGGTAGCATGAACATCTTTTTCTAAAAGTTCTTCGGCCTTTGCTAAAAGAGCACCGCCAAAGACCACAGATGATGTTGTTCCATCACCCACTTCATTATCAACAGTTTTTGAAATTTCTACCATCATTTTTGCTGCAGGATGTTGTACATCAATTTCTTTGAGAATGGTAGCACCGTCATTTGTAATTGTAACGTCACCTAGAGAATCTACTAGCATTTTATCCATTCCACGTGGTCCAAGGCTAGTTCTTACAAGTTCTGCAACTAACTTTGCTGCAGCAATGTTATTCTTTTGTGCGTCTCTTCCCTTTTGTTGTAAAGCACTTTCTTTTAGTACTAATACAGGTCCTTGTGGTGTTTGTTGAATAGATGCCAAAATTAATTTCCCTTAGTTCGTGTAATTAATTGCCCCTTTTAATACCTTATTGGTTCAAGATCTCTAAATATCTTCTATTCTTAACGTCTACAACACCAGTGTGCAAGATCCGAACCTCGGGTAACGCAAGAAACGGTAAGAAAAGAGGAATAAGATGAGGATTTTTGAATTTACATCCAGTTTCTATCAATTTAGAATCAATACTTGAATACTCTTCCAATGTTTTCTCAAAAGGTAAAGAGGATATCAGACCAGCTATTGGTAACGAGAACTTGCTTAGAACATTACTATTTTTAGATACTAGTATGCCCCCCTGCATCTTAGTTAGACTATTTGCAACAAATGCCATGTCTTTTTCATTTGAGCCTATAACTATCATATCGTTTTCGTGAAAACTTTGTGTACATCCAAATGCTCCAATATCAGCACCAAAATTTCTCAAAAATGCTACAGTCTTTTTTCCAGTACCATATGTCCTGTCAATCGCAGCAACCTTCCATACATCTTTATCGTGTGATGCTACTACATTGCCATCTTTTACTTGAAGATCTTCCTTATCCATTTTTGTTATGATTTCGGTATCAAGTCTGATTACTAGTGCTGATGCAGAATTTTCCTTGCTTTTTATAACAAAGTCTTGTTCCCCAAACTTTTTTCTTGTTTTTACAGTTTTGTTAATCCAATCAGGTATTACTGTTTTAGGCGTGTCTATTACAAGATTATTATGGGCTACAACCAATTTTCCACCTACAAAGACCTTGTTTGGTTTCATCTTTTCTAGATCATCTAAAACAAGAATATCAGCTAGTTTTCCAGGCGCAATTGCACCACGGTCTTTACTCATTCCATAATACTCAAATGAGTTCTTTGATGCAATTGTGATAGCATCTATTGGGTCCATTCCTATAGAGATGGCTTTTCTGATACAATGATCAATTAGGCCATATTGGACAATATCATTTGGAGTAACCCCATCGGTACAAAACATAAGTCTATCAAGATATGTTTTGTGAGATAGTACGTTAGGCAAAATTTTATCAAGGTCTCGTCTAATAGAACCCTCTCTCATCATAACCCACATTCCAAGTCTCAGCCTTTCTAAGACTTGATCATAATCAATTGGTTCATGACATGAGAAAATTCCAGAAGCAATGTATGCATTTAGCTTTTTATCGCTTGCACCTGCTGTATGTCCATTTATGATACCATTATTTTTTAAGACATAAGATATGCTTTCAACGGTTCTGGGATCTCTTGTGGTAACTCTAGTCCAAGAAAATACCTCCCCTAGACCCACGACGTCTTCTTTGTCAAGTCCTTTTTTCTCTTCTTTTTTGGTCAGGGTTCTTGCATGACTAAATTTTCTATCAACTGGCAGCCCTCCAGGAATCACGTGAAAGACTCTAATTGGAAGACTTTGTGTCATTTTAATAAATTCCTTGAAACCTTCGTAACCGCAAACGCTTACAATATCAATTGGATCTGAAAACAAAGTAGTAGTACCAGACAAAAGCGATTTTTTTGCAAGTTCTGATGGAAGGATGTATTGATCTATGTGGATATGAGGATCAACAAATCCTGGTGTGATGTATTTGTCCTGTAAATCAATTACTGCAGTCTTTTCTCCGACTGTATGGGATGCATTTTGTCCAACATATGCAATCCTATCTTTTTTTATTGCTACTTGAATTTGAGGTATAATTTCTCTTGAATATACGTTGACTAGCCTACAATTTTTCAAGACAATGTCTGCCTTGCTGTCACCCATAGCTACTGCATTGAGTGACAAAATCATGGAGGCAAGAGAGCTGGCCTTCATAGAGAAAGTATAGTTCACGAGATTATTAAAGCGATGTTTAAATTACGGTCAGCGTTGCTCATTTTTTATGAACATGCCAAAGGAGATGAACAGATACTGTCCTAAATGCAAGAAGCATACATTACAGAAAGTCTCCATATACAAGGCAGGAAAGAGAAGAGGTTCCGCTATTGGTGAAAGAAGACACGCTGAAGATAAGAAAGGTTACGGTGGCCAAAAATTCCCAAAATTAGCAAAACCGGCAAAGACTACTAAAAAGATGACTCCCATTATGACATGTCCTGAATGCAAGAAAAAGTGGAATACATCCGGAATCAGATTGAGAAAATTGGAGTTAGTTGCATAATGAAAAGAGCTCACATTTGGATTCCAAAACCAGGTAGTAAATTCAATAAAGTACAATGTAAGGAATGTGGGGAAGAGAGTGTTGTTTACTCACATGTTTCTTCAACAGTTACATGCAAGGCCTGCGGCAACGTTTTAGCAGAACCAACAGGTTCCATTTCAAAACCAAATGGAAAAATTTTAGGCAGTGCAGATTAAGTCAAAGTCTTTTTGAGTATTCAAGTTAACACCTACTCGTTTATCATCAAGAATAACATATGATTCTGGCACATGTTGCATGTTTTTTATTTGTCTAGGATCGACTACAGATATTCCAGTATAAGCACATTCTTCATCATTCCAATTAACAAAAAATTCTGCATCCAATCCAAGAGATTGAAGAAAGTTTTTTCTTACAAGTATGCTTGTCCAGACATTTTTTTCATCAACTAGTTTTATAATTTTTTGAATTATTTCAGAATCTAAAAGTGGCATGTCACCAGAGGCCACAAAAATTAGTTCATCAAACTTAATCAGGGCTTCATTTAGATCGTTGACATATCCGCTTCCCTTTGTTTCTAGTATGTCAATTCCCAAGTCAGAAACAAATTTGTGTGTTTTTGGAGCGTTATTACTTGTAACACATACAATCTTTGAAAAAATTCCTGAATTTTTAAAAGCATTTAGAACATGTTCGATAATAGGTTTTTTGTATTTTAAAAGGAGTTTTTCCTCAGATGATTTCATCCTAGTGCCCTTACCTCCGCACATGACTAATCCAATCATACTGATGCAAAAATCAATAGTGATGCTAGTCTAACCAACTCGTTACTTGCTCCAAATACATCACCAGAGATTCCTCCAAAGCTTCTTTTTGAAACTGCAAGCAATAGAAAAGACAACCCTACACAGGATATGACTACAAATACGCCTGTCAGTCCCCCAAAGATTACAGTAGGTATGATGGCTATTCCTGCAGCTACCGCAAGTTTTCTTGGATCCTTCATAGATTGTGTAAAAGGAGAACTTAGTCCTTCCCAAGCAGAGATGCCCCGGTTTGCTTGAATAACCATCGATAGTTTGGCCATCAATTCGCTAAATAGAACTGCCTCAAACAATGCAAATCCCTTCATCATAGAAATAGCTAGAATCATACCTGCAGCATACAACACTACCGTCATTACTCCGGCAGAACCAACTGCTGGATCCCTCATTGCTTTGAGTTTCTTTTCTTTTGTTCCCTTCGCCATAATTCCATCTGCAAAATCACAAAGTGCATCGGTGTGATGCATTCCAGTTATAATTGCAAGTGCACCCGTTAAGATTAATCCAGTAATCAGCGGTTGAATAAACAAGGAGAGACCATAACCTGCTGCTCCAACTATTAATCCGATTACAGCTCCTGCAATTGGAAAAAGATACATGTTTTTTGCAACAGTTTCCAGTTCACCACTTTTAGAAGGAATAATGGTTAGAAATGATATTACTGAAGATATTCCCTTAAACATTAAACCACCAACCAAGAGATGATAACAGTATAATCATAGGAATTGTAAAAATTAAAACAAACAATATTGTAGTTATCTTCATTATAGAAATTGTAGATTTGAAATGTTTTTCACTTATCTCGGAATTGCCATCTCCTAATACATAATGCTCAATTTTTTCAAATCTAATTCCAAGCGCACCAGCTAAGGTAGCCATCGGATAACCAGCGTTTGGACTTTCAGTCTTTGAACCATCCCTTTTCATTACATGAATTGAATGTCTCCAATCTTCTTTTAGTATAATGCAAGAAAGTACCATTACAAGACTTGTAAGTCTTGAAGGAAGAAAGTTAAGCGTTTTGTCACAGTTAGCAGCAAACCAACCTACGTTTTGGAATATTTCTGTCTTGTATCCGATCATGGAATCAGCAGTATTTACAGTCCTGTAAGCAAATGCGCCCAAAAGACCAAAAATTGAGAAGTAAAAAAGAGGTCCAGTTATGCCGTCAACGATGTTTTCACTTATACTTTCAAGAGTTGCAGAAATGATATGTTGCCTGTCTAGATTCGTCGTATTTCGTTTTACTATCATGGAAAGTTTTACCCTAGCATCATCCAAGTCATTTTTTGATAATGCAGATATGATTTTTGATGCATGACTTTCCATGCCCTTTATGGCAATAGTAGTTTTTAGGAGAATTCCAACGGAGATTATACTCAAACCAAGAAACAGAACTTTGTAAAGTCCATTTGAATCAAAATTTCCCACATATTGTATCGTATAAGAAAAGAAGACTAGAGGAATAGAGACTATAACAATTATGGAAACAAGGAGAATTATTCCATTAATTTTTTCAATTAATGGATTGGAGGATCTTGTATAAGGTACAAACTTTCCTATCAATCTCCCTATCCAAACAGTTGGATGATACCTATTTTTTGGATCTCCAAAGAAAAAATCTAAGAAAAGAGCAAGTATGACTGCAATTATAGGTATTAAAATCAATTTAACATCTCTCCTATTTTTTTCATATCCAAATTTTTTTTCACAAGACGTGCTAGGTGATCTATTTCTTTATCTAGTGTTACAAGATATTTTTTTGTCCATGAAACTTTTTTTGGATTTGCATGTAAAGAGTCCTCATCAGGAATCGCAAACTCAATTAGAGGAATCGTGCCAATTACAGGTCTAGAAGTCATTTCTTTCATTACAGAATAGCTAGAATGCAGTATTGTCACATCACCTCTGAATTTATTTATGATAAACCCTTTGATGAGTTTTTGATATTTCTTGTCTAGAAGAGATAATGTTCCAATTATACTTGCAAAACTTCCTCCCTTATCGATGTCAGTCACTAAAAGTACTGGTGATTTACAATACTCTGCCATTCTCATGTTGGCTATGTCATATTTTTGCAAGTTTATCTCAGCAGGAGATCCTGCTCCCTCAAGTATGACAATATCATTTGTTTTTAACAGTTGGTCAAGTGCATTCTTTGATTGCTCAAGCCCCTTTGAGAGTGTAAATTTTTTGTAATAATCTATGGCATGCATTTTACGATAGAATATACCGTTAACAAAAACTTGACTTATGTAATTTCCAAGCGGTTTTAACAAAATGGGGTTCATTATAGGAAGTACCTCGGTTCTTGCGGCAATGGCTTGAATTGCTTGTGCTCTTGAAATTTCAAACTCTTTTCCAACATAGGAATAAGATGACATGTTTTGTGACTTGAACGGAGATACCTTGTAACCCTCATCAGAGAGAATTCTGCAAAGGGCTGTCACTAGAGTTGTTTTTCCGGCTCCAGAGGAAGTTCCTTGTATCATCAGAGTTTTTGCAGTCATAACTCTCCTAGGGCCTCAACTAGTTTGAGATTTTCTTTATGAGTTCTAACTGCAATTCTAATGAAGTTGTTATCTAATCCACGGAGTGTGTTACAATCTCTTATGAGAATATTTTTTTTCAACAGTCTATTTTTGATATGATTTGATTTCATCTTCGATTTTATCAGAATAAAGTTTGTATCTGAATTGTAACAGGTAAAACCATTTATCTTTGATATGGAATCTATGAGAAATTTTGATTCTTTTCGAATAAGATTCAATGTCTTTGGCAAGTGTGATTTATCAGACAATGCCTTTACAGATGATCTTTGAGCAATCCCACTAACATTCCATGGAATCTTTACTTTTTGGAGGATTTCGATCATTTTCTTGTTACCAAGTCCATATCCAATTCTTAACCCAGCTAATCCAAATGACTTTGTCAAAGATCTAAGAATAAAGAGATTATCAAATTCTTTCAAATATGAGACAACACTCTCATCTCCAGTAGGAACTAACTCAATAAAACATTCATCAAGAAAAACCATCACAGACTTGTCATATGCCGATTCTAAGATCTTTAGCATATTTTTTTTCTTTGTGAGAACTCCTGTAGGATTATTCGGATTACATAAAATGATACAGTTTTTCTTTGAAATTATATTTTGAAATTCGGACAGATTTTTGTTTAGATCCATTGTTTTAAAGAAATAAAGCGTTGCACCACTTAGTTTTGCAGCGGATTCGTACTCACCAAATGTAGGAATTGGAATCAATACTTTTTGTTTTCTTAGAAACGCATTACAAAAATTATAGATTATTTCTGTTGCTCCATTACCAACTACAATCTGATTTTTTGGAACCCCGGTATATTTTTGAAGGTGAATTCTTAATTCATCTGAATTAGGATCTGGATAGATAGAGACATCTGAAAGATTTTTGAAAGCGTCTCTTACTTTGGATGGAAATCCAAGAGGATTAACATTTGAACTAAAGTCAAGTAAATTGGGATCATGTTCATGGTCATCTGAAAATATACCCCCATGAGAAACTACTTTGTGATCTGCTATGGTTTTTTCTACTTTAATCCGCACATTTCCCAAATATCCATAACGGTATTTAGTTGTGTTTTGTTCACGCTTCTAAAAGAATATTAATTGTATAAGGGCTGTTTTCTTTATGAAACGTGTAGCCATAATAGGAGTTACTGGCGCAGTAGGACAGGAATTTCTTCTTGCTTTAAACAAACATCCTTGGTTTGAGGTAAAACAGATAGCTGCATCTGAACGATCTGCCAAGAAAAAGTTTGTTGATGCGATCAGAGACCCAAATAGTGGCATTTTGAAATGGCATTTGAGAGAACCCATTCCCGAATATGTTAGAGATATGACGGTAGAATCAGTAGACGATATTAATACAGATAATCTTGATTTGATTTTCAGTTCAGTAGAAAGTGAGGCAGCAAGAGATATTGAAACAAAATTTGCAAAAACTACTCCCGTAATCAGCACTTCTGCAGCTTATAGATATGAAGTAGACGTACCTATTTTGATTCCTGGCATAAATGATGATCATATAGGAATGTTAGATATTCAGAAAAAGAATCGTGGTTGGAAAGGATTTGTCGCTCCATTACCAAATTGTACTACAACAGGACTTGCAATTACAATGAGACCACTTTTAGACAAATTTGGCGCTCAAAAGATAATCATGACTTCAATGCAAGCCATGTCAGGAGCAGGTAGATCGCCTGGTGTCTCCGCACTAGATATTACTGATAATATTATTCCATACATTCCAAAGGAAGAAGACAAAGTAAGACTAGAAACAGGAAAGATACTAGGGAAGTTTGTAGATGGAAAAATTGATCCAGCAAAAATGAAAGTTAGTTGTACATGTACTAGAGTTCCAGTTTTGGATGGACATACTGAAACTGTTTTTGTTGAGACTGCTTCTCATGTTGATCCAGAAACTGTAAAAAAAGCCATGCAAGACTTTTCAAATAATGTAAGTGTTACAGGCTTGCCATCAGCTCCAAAAGAATATCTCATGGTTAACGAAGATCCTACAAGACCACAGCCAAGATTAGACAGAGAGATCAATGAAGGAATGACTACAGTTGTTGGTAGATTAAGAGAAGATACGGTATTTGATAATGGAATAAAGTATGTGCTATTTTCACACAATGAAAAGATGGGCTCTGCAAAGGGTGCTGTATTGTTAGCAGAAATGCTTTACAAAAAAGGCTACATTTAAGAAATTTCAGAATTATAGAAAAATTTCATTAACAAGTTTAATAAGATCCATTTATTTACAATAAATAGTGTTTTGAATGGCAAAAGTTGATGATTTAGATATGATAATTTTATCGGAATTATCACAAGATGCAAACATATCAGTTCCCCGAATTTCAAAGAAGATTAATGTAAATTCTTCCGTAGTGTATAGCAGAATCAAGAGACTCGTTAAGAGGAAACTAATTGAACGTTTTACAATAGTAGTAAATGATAGAGAATTAGGTTATACCGTAAAAGCCCTTACTGGAATAAACATGGATTCTAAGATGAGAGATAACGTGATTGAAGAGTTGATGAAGATTCCAGAAGTAAGGGAGATCTCAGAAGTAACTGGAAGATTTGACATAATTGTAACAATGTATGCTAAAAACCTCGATGAAATGCATCGACTGATATCTGAAAGGTTAGGAAGAATTCAGGGAGTACAGCGTTCTGAGAGTTTCATCGAAATGAAGAGAACTACAAAACCTATGCCTTACAAACCTGCAAAATAGTCTTGAGGCTGTTTCAACCTATAAATAAGTAATAAGCTCCAAATTTGGTTAAGTGTGCTAACAACAAAAGCAAGTTCAAGAATTAAGGTATACTATGAAGTTACCAAGCCAAAGATATGGTATCTTCTTGTTTTTACTGCAATAGGTGCAGCTTATACTGCATCCAATTTGTATCATATTGCACTATCACCATTAACTTGGGGTCTTCTCATAGGTAGTGTAATAGCCGGTTCTGCTGCAGCAAATACTCTGACAAACTATAATGATAGAGATATTGATGCAATAATGGAACGAACTAAGGATAGACCTCTTCCAAGTAGAAGAATTTTCCCAGCTGAAAAGGCATTATATTTTGGATTAATTCTTGCAGGTATTTCATTAGTTACTTCTTTTGCAATAAATACGTGGGCAGGTATTTTCATGGCTTTTGGACTTGCTGATAATATTTTGATTTACAGTAAGTTACTCAAAAGAAGAAGTAGAACAAATATTGTTTTAGGAGGATTTTCGGGAGGAGCACCGGCAATGATTGGATATGCTGCAGTCACAATGACTGGTCTATGGGATTTAGGATTAGTAATGGCAGGATTAGTTTTTGTTTGGATTCCAATGCACATATGGAGTCTTACACTTCATGTCAAGGATGATTACAACAAAGTCAATGTCCCCATGTTAACTGCAGTAGAATCGGAAAAGACATCAGTTCGTGTAATTGCTGGAACAACTCTTATGATGGTTCTTTTTAGCGTCCTTCCCTTTTTCATGACAAATACATCTGGAAAGCACCTATTTCATGAAACATACCTTTACACAGCAATTGTTTCAGGTGCAATAATGGTTGCACTAAGTGTATGGTTATTGGTAAAGCCATCTGAGAAAGCATCATGGACATTGTTCAAGTTTTCAAGTCCATATCTTGCAATACTGTTTATTGCGTTAATGATTGATTCTGCGCTCTAGTTTTAATGTAAATTTTATTTCAAGTAATTTTTTAATGACATCTTTTCTATGCCAGGGATTTTAGCAATTTCAAAGCCTTCTGCTCGTTTTGAAGAGGATTTTGTAGCATCAACTCCCATCTTAGCAGTTAGAAGATTTTTCTGATCACTTGACGGGTCCAAACTAGAGCCTCTTACTTTAGATATTATTACTAGGTCTTTGTCGGCTTGAAATCTGGTAGCCATTGCATATTCTACGGCAACTGGATCAGATGGATCAATATCATCGTCTACCACTACCACATTCTTTAGAGAACGATGAGCAGAAAATGTTGCATCTATTGCTTTTTTTGCATCTGAATCTCGTTTTTTAGAAATTTGAACAACAGCGTGTAACCATTTGCAACCTCCCTGAGTTAGTACAACATTCTTAGTTTGTGGAAGGACCTGCTTTAGTTCCTTGTTTATTTTGGCTTCAATAGGCATACCCATCAGCAATTGATGTTCAGCAAAGCCAGCTAATACATCATGGAAGATTGGGTTAGTTCTATGATAAATTCTATCAAGCTCAAAAACTGGCTGCTCTCTTTTGAAATCATATGTACGAAGCATTTCGACCATCCACTCCTTGTGAGTTTTATCTTTGAGGATTCTTCCTTCAATAATAATTTCAGATTCTGATGGTACATGCATTCCAGAATAAGGAGTTCTTGATAGAGAAAGTTTTTTGTTTAGCAATTCATTTGCAATTTCAAGCTCATCTTTTCCCCAATCAGCCTGATATGCTCCTGCAATAGAAACAGCGGGATGAACACCTATCGAGATGGCAACTTTGAGATCCTCACCATGTTCTTTTGCATAAACAAATGTTCTATGTAGATGTCTTCCCTCTACCATTCTAATTGAAAAATGATTTTTGTCAAGTCTTAACAATCTATTAAATGATGAATTTTGTGTGCCCATTTCCTGATTTTTTGTATAAATTATTGCTGAAGTAATAAAAGGACCGGGTTCTTTTTCAAAATGAGTTACTATAGGCAAGGTAAAAAGATCTCTTGATTGATTTTCTGCAAATTTTGGTTTTTGAATTATTTTGGGTTTTGATGCATTCTTTATTGCAGAAATTACTTTTTCATGAATCTTGTTTTCGGGAGCACCAACTGCATAAGCAAACCTTTTCCGAGTACCAACTAAATTTGAAACTATGCGGAATTTACTATTTTTAACATTTTCAAATAACAGCGCTTTTGAACCATCCATCTTGGCAGTAACTGCAGCAATCTCAAATTTTGTTGAAACTTTCTTTTTTACTATAGCCAACTCGCCCTTTTTGGAAAGAATGTCGATATAGCTTCGCATGTCAGAAGTCATTGTTTTATAATCTCCATTAATTCGTTCATTAGAACTTTCATACTATCAAGATCTAAATCTTTTTCAATATTTAATGAAAAAATACAGATTCCGTTCATAGTTGAAGCTACACGTTCGGATACCATCTTGAGGAAAATTGTTTCTGATTTTGATGGTATAACAGCAGCTGTACTAACTCGACCACCTGAACTAATAGAAACAACTAGTGTTCCTATCCTTTCTTTTCCTTCAGTAATAGAAATAAAATTTCCATTATCGTATGGAAGTACTTGAACTAAAAAGTGCCTATGATTCACTTCGACGGTTTTTTTCGTATAGCCGACTTGTGAAATCAACAGTTTACTTCAGCTTACTACGCCTATATTGCTACCGGCGCTACGGTTACTTTTGCAACCTTTGCAACTTTAGCAGTTTTTGCTTTTGCAACTTTAGCAGTTTTTGCTTTTGCAACTTTAGCAGTTTTTGCTTTTGCAACTTTAGCAGTTTTTGCTTTTGCAGGCTTTACTACTATCGGTTCTAACTCAATCTCCTCTACTTCTGCAGCTTTTACAGCAACAGCCTCGAGTTGATCAGCTTCGACTCTAGCACGTAATTTTGCTTTGTACTTTAGGTTTCGTGGTTTAGTTCTGAGTCTGTATCCACAGCAGGGGCACCAAAGACCTTCCCATTTTATGAAAATTTCACAAATCTGGCATCTTTTTTGTCCTGATGCGTAACGACCAGTTCCTACTGGCTTCTGTGCCTTGTATCTTGTGCATATTCCTTTACATGTCATATGTAATCTATAGTTACATAGTAATAGTAAATATTTAAGCATGGATCAATAATTTCTCTAATTTTAATAGATTTTTTATAAAAAAATTACAATAGATCTATGATCGCCTAGGGATAGTTTTCAAGAAAAAAATGAAAATCTCTATAAATATCTATCGTTCTTTTTCACCCTGATCGAAAGATCATCTTTAAATGAAAGATCAGAAGATTTTTTAAAAAAATCGATATTTTTTATCCCATTCTAGAAAGAGGCAGAATAAGATGCCTTGGCCCTTCCCTCTTTGTGATAAATCTGGCTGATATCTTATCACGTTCTCCTCTCTTGTTATAATTTCTAATTTTCAATGATGTTTTACGTTCATCCACAAATTCTAATTCAAAGTGTGAACAAAATCCAAGATTGAGTGAATTTACAATATGCCGAGCAATTCTCATTGAACCATTTCCTATCTTTACAACTTTTCTTTGAGCATTAATCCCTACCAAGATTTTGACAATGTGTGATACCAAATCATCAGTTGATGTGTAAAACGAACTTTCAATTTCTTTTTCATAGTAAAAGACTGAAAGCCCTACTCTACTTCCTGGATCAATTCCAATTACGAGTGAACTTGGACTACATCTAGAGTATAATTTTTCCACTATTTTTGCTCGTATTATAGTAGGATGATAATTAAATTCATCATCTAAAAGAACCAAATTAGTAGGTATTTTAGAAGATTCGTGGACAGTAGTTAGGATCAATCTTTTATCTGAACTTGTTATTTCTTCTGGTAGTACAGAATCATAATTTAGTTTTAAGCATCTTAGAATATTTACAAATTTAAAATATGATTTTCCTGAAACCGTTGCCACTGCTATATTATTTTGTGGTGGGTAGGGTATGATTAATAGTAATTCCTAGAAAATTTAAGGATTGTTTGTGTGTTGTTTTTAATCAATTAATTTCATTTAGTTGTCAATAGCAATATAGCTCTTGCAAGATCTCCTTTTGCCTCAGTCAAGGCATTTGTAGCCTCCTCTGGAGATACGTTAGCCTGTTGTGATACAAGTAGTATATCTTCTTGACTAAAGATAGGTACTTCAAGTTCTCTTTCTTCATAACTTTCTGCAATTATTTGAAAAATTGAATTATCCTTGGCCTTCATTTCAGTAACAGAGGGTTTTGAAATAATGATTTCTTTTGTATCGGTCTTAATTATGACCTCTTGTACATTTTGGACATCTTTCATTTCGAGGCCCATTTTGTCCAACATTCTCCGCATTTCGCGGTTTCCGCCACGCATCATGGTATAATCATACTCCACTGTTTGTACTTTTTAAACTATCTCTGATCTTTACCGCTACTCCTTTTTTAAATGACTTTATCATTCTTGTAGATAGAACAGCTTTGCCAACTGCAATTACTTTGTCACTATGTAAAACTACCACATCTCCACCTATCATTATGTTATCTCCACACCAAGTTACATGCTTGCAAAAGACAGAGCTACCCTCTTGAACAAAGGCTTTTGAATCATCATCAATCTCAAGGCAATTTTGCTTAAACTTTTTACTTTTCATAAGAATTTGGGCAAAAAATGGAGTAATAGCAAGCCCTCCATCAGTTCTCAGAGTACAAAGCAAGTTATCGTTTTGATGTACGTGTTTTATCCTTCCAGTCTTCTTAGAATATTCGATCTTTACATCCTTTGGGAGATATTTGGATACTCCTTGACCAAATAGTGCGTCCAATGTATACTTGATTTTGAGGACAGAATCCATACTGACATACCAATTTACCGTGTTAATTATTTTTGCAACATAAAAGTGACCTATATAGTAATCCCCAACAACTATATAGAATAATTTCCCATACATGCAGTATGAGTTCTAATGAAGAAATGAGGAAAATACAGTTTACAGGCAAGTCCTCATACATTGTTTCACTTCCAAAACAATGGATAACTGACATGGGTCTCAAGCAAGGAGATCAGGTTGCTGTAGTAAGACAAGGAGTTTCGAATTTACAAATCGTACCAATGAAACATCACAATAAACCAGTAGGTACTGAAGAGGCAACAATTGAAATCAAACCAGAAGATGAAGATTCTACAATTGTTAGGAAACTAATTTCACTTTACCTTCTTGGATTTACCATAATAAACATAAAATCTAAAGTTGGAAGATTAAAGCCGTCTCATAGAAGTGCCATAAAAGATGCAGTAAAGGGTATTTTGATGGGAACAGAGATTACTGCAGATTCTGTTGAAGCTATTACTATTCAAGTGCTCATTAATCTATTCGAACTATCAGTTGATGGTGCACTAAAAAGAATGCTGATAATAGCAAAATCAATGCAAAATGATGCCCTACTTGCACAGGAAGAAGGAAATATTGAACTTGCAAAAGAGGTCATAAATAGTGACGATGAAGTTGATAGGTTTAGCTTCTATATCATGAGACAGCTCAAGATTGCTATACAAAATGAACACATGTTAAACGAAATGGGAATAGATAGTCCATACCATTGTTTAGGCTATAGACTAATTGTAAAAAACATAGAGCGTGTAGGAGATCATGCAACAGAGATTGCAAAAGATTTACTTGAATATAAAAAACCAATCAAGAAATCAGTTCTTGAACCAATACATGAAATGAATGCATTTACCTTAGCAGTATTAGATGATGCATGTTTGTCATTATTCAAAAAAGACTCTAACCAGGCAGAAAAAACAGTTCAAAAAGCTGCTGAAATTACAAAATATGAAAAAAAGGTTCAAGAAGGTATGAAAACATTGAAGGACGCTGAAGAAATTTACCGAGTAAGAAGAATGAGTGAAAACATTAGAAGAATATCAGAATATTCAAGTGACATATCAGAGATTGTGCTGGATGTTACAATAGAAAAAACCCTTCGAAAGCAATAAGATAGTGAAGGATAGCGATAAGATATTGACAGATTCTGCAATTCTTATAACATATGACAGAGAAGACTCATTAAAAGAAGCACTAGGTCTTTGTGATGCTGCAGGATATCAAGTTCGCAAGGTTATACAACATAAATTTCTAAACAAGTCAAAGTATGGTCTAGGAGAAGGGAAGGTAGAGGAACTCAAAGAAATGTTGAGCACAGTCAAACCTGATGTAATAATCTTTGATGAAATTCTAAAACCCAGCCAGAATTATAATTTAGCATCTACTCTGAAAATGAACATTCTTGATAGAGAAGCTCTAATTCTTCAGATCTTTGAGAGAAGAGCAAAGAGTTCAGAATCAACATTACAAGTGAAAATGGCACAATTAAGATATGAGATGTCAAGAGCTAGGGAAAAAGTCAGACTAGCAAAGATGGGAGAACAACCAGGATTTATGGGAATAGGAAAATTCGAAGTGGATGTCTACTTTAACGATATCAAAAATAGAATGAATGGTGTAAAGACAAAATTAGCAAAGGCATCAACTCAACGTGCTCTTCACAGACAAGCAAGAGAAAGATTTGGATTCAAGACAATCTCTCTTGCAGGATACACATCAGCAGGAAAGACTACACTTTTCAATATACTCACAGGTGAAGAACGAGAACAAAGTCCAAAACTTTTCACTACTCTATCTACAACTACACGAAAGATTACTCTGAAAAACTCGGAGGTATTAATTTCAGATACTGTTGGTTTCATAAGCAAGCTTCCATCATACATGGTAGCAGCATTCAAGTCAACTCTTGAAGAATTAGTGTATACAGATATTGTAATAGTTGTAATTGACATCAGTGACGATATTTTAGAACTACGAAAAAAATTCAAAAGTTGTATTTCTACTTTAGATGAAATTGGAGTAAGCAAAGATAAGATGATTTTTGTTCTAAACAAGTCAGACTTGATTTCAAAAGAAGAAGTTGCAGAGAGAGCTAAAGAATTAGGTATGGATGAGTATAAAAAATGGTTACCAGTATCTTCTACAACTAGATACAACATTAATCAATTAAAGTCTCTAGTATTCGAGGCAATAGATGTAATACCTGTAACTGGAAGAAAAACTGAAATACCAAAACCACAAAAGTATAGAAAATTTCAAAGATGAAGATCGAAGTTTTACGCATAGGTACACGACTTGTCAGAGACGACAGAGTAACAACACATGTAACTTTAGTATCTAGAGCATTTGGTGCATCAAAGATATACATGTATGATGCAAATCCTGAGATCAAAGAGACCATTTCCAAAGTAAACAAGATGTGGGGTAGTGATTTCAAAGTAGAAATTATTGAGAACTGGAAGGATATTATCAAATTAAAAAAGAAAGAATCATTCAAAATTGTTCATTTAACAATGTATGGCGAAAATATTGATACTGTACAAGACGAAATAAGAAAGGAAGAGAAAATTTTGATAATTGTCGGGGCAGAAAAAGTTCCAAGAGAAGCATACGATATGGCCGATTACAATATTGCAATTGGAAATCAACCACATTCAGAGATTTCAGCACTTGCAATATTACTTGACAGGATTTTGCAAGGACAACAACTTCAGAAAAAATACTCAGATAGCCAACGAGAAATAATCCCAACAAAAAAGGGTAAAAATGTAATTACAAAAAATGCCAGTTCAAGTGATTAAATATTAGATATTTTCGTGTGGTCAAAAACAGGTTTAAAACCATTGATTAAATATGGTAATCAGTAAGGAAATGTACGATGTCAGTTGAACATGAAGATCCTTTTGTAAAAATTGCTGCTTTAATTGGCGGAGATGAATACCTCAAGGTTGCCCGTTCTCTTCTAAATACCGAGGATGCTACAGATGAAGAAATAGCAAGTTCGACTGGACTTAGGATCAACATAGTTAGGAAGGTTTTGTATGATCTTTTTGGGAAAGCACTGATAACAGGAATTAGAGTAAAAGACGAAAAGAAAGGCTGGTTTGTTTACAGATGGCGAGCAAGAAGAGATGAGGTAGATAATTTTATTGAGAATCAAAAGAAAAAGATTGCAGATAGATTACAACAAAGAATTGATTATGAAAATTCTGCAGACTTTTATCATTGCGGAAATGAAGACTGCCAAAAATTGACCTTTGAAAAAGCTCTAGATCTTTCCTTTAAATGCCCAACTTGTGGAAAGTTGGTAAATCTTTCAAGAAATGAAAAGCTCAAAAAAGCATTACAAGTAAAAATTGATCAGCTTCGTGACGATCTAAAACATTAAGATACATAGTGTAAAACTATTTCATTTTGTCTTTTCTCGATATTTTTTAATTTAAATGATTTTGGTATTTCTCCAAACCCAATACCTTCAACTAGAGAAATTGCCGTAGTGCCGCCAAGAACATACGGTGTAATAGTTATTGCAATTTCATCTACTAGTTTTTCCTTGAAAAAATACCAGTTTGTATTACCTCCACCTTCAACAACAATTTTCTTTATTCCTTTTTTTCCAAGTATCGCCAATAATTTTTTTAGATCAATTTTGTTTTTTCCACATCTTATTACTTGAACTCCTTTTGCAGCAAATCTTTCAACTTTACTTGAAGCATTTTCAGATACTACAAGTATGGTAGGAATTTTTTTTGCAGTTTCAATCACTTTTGATTTAGGAGATAAACTGCCCTTTGAATCAAGAATGATACGGATTGGGTTTTTTCCTTTCACATATCGTACAGTAAGCAAAGGATTGTCAACATTTATCGTATTTTTCCCAACTAGTATGGCATCAGCCATTTTTCTGAGTTTATGAACTCTAACCAAATCTTTTTTGGATGAAAGGTTAGATCTTCCTGTACGGCTGGCTATTTTTCCATCTATACTCATAGCTGCACTAAGTATTACGTATGGTCTAGATTTTGCCATGAACTAATTCTCCTTCATACATAACTGCCTTTATCGTGTTTTCTGACGCACGTTGAACTATTGAAGCATGGGGATTATGCATTGGGTCTAAATCGATTGAATGCTTTTCTATAAAGATACAGTCTGCTATTTTGTTATTTTGGATAATCCCAACTCTATCGCCCAAAATGTTTGAAGCATTTGAAGTAGCCATTTGAAGTATACTTTTTGGAGCAAGTCTTTTTTTCTTAACACCCATTGAAACTTTCCAGAGATAATCCATCTCTCTGAACATATCAGGCGAGTTTATCATAACATTATCAGTTCCTATTGCAACATTGCAACCGGCATCAAGCATGAGATTAATATCTGGAATTCCTTCTGCAAGAGTTCCGTTTGCTCTTGGACATACAACAATACTGATTTTATTTTTGGCTACAATTGCAAGATCTCTTTTTGATGCATGAGTCATATGAACCAAGAAATGCGGTTTTGAAAGTAGAGCTCTCCGAGTTTCAGTTTTTTTAAATATTTTTTGGGATATTTTGTTACTTTCTACAGTCTCTGCAGAATGAATAGCACGAATCTTTTTGATATTTGTAAAATACCTTAATGCTGAATCACTAAATTCGTTTGGACCGCTAATTCCAAGCCCATCACAATTTGTTAAAAGTTTTCTAAGATCTTTTTTGCCTGATTCTGGAATTGAGATATTTTTCTTGATGGTTTTAAAATCTTGATAATATTCAATTCGCCCCAAGATAATGGGCCTTATAGGAATATCAGATGCGGCATTTTTTAATAAATTAATTCCATCGATGCCACCCTCTCTAAAATCAATGAAAGTGGTTATCCCTTTTCTAATCATGGACATACATGAATTTTTGATAAAACTTGTTAGATGAGATTTATCAGAATTTTTGAGGATTTTTTGTTTAAATCCGCTAACTGGATGGATTTTTTCCTCAACATCTGAATCTATTCCTATGTCTTTTGCTATAGAATCTCCAATATGCGTATGTGAATTAATCAGTCCAGGCATGATTAACAGCCCTTCGCAATCCAGTACTTTTTCCTCTCTGGTAGGAGATAGTTTAGGACCTATTTGCCTAATGTATTTTCCAGAAATTCTTACATTTGTATTTTGAATATAGTCTAGTTCTTTACCATAGAAAATACTGGCATTTTTTATCAGCATGATGTCTCTAGAATCCGTGTATCTTTTTTTCCTGAATCTCGAAGTTCACGGATCTTATCTAATGATTGAGTTGCAAACTTTGCAGCATCTCTTCCAGTCTTTGCTGTTCCAATTCCACAGTTAAAAGAAATATCATATTTTTGTTTTACAATTTCTAGGAATTTGGCTATTTCTTCCTGGTTGATACCTGAAGTTATTATCATAAAGTTATCTCCTCCCATAAAAAATGCAAGTGAATTTCTTTGTAGGAAAAATTCTGACATTTCAGAATATAATTTGATAATAAGTAATGATACTTCATAAGGAGATTTTTTTGCAGAGACTGAAGTAGAACCATCAACATCCATATGTATAATCTGAACTAAATCTGCATCTTTTTTTAATGGCAATCCAAAAATATTATGATCTTTACTTAACATGATATTAGATCTGCGTGCCTTGTCAGCATTTGAACTTGCTTCAAATGAAGTATTGCCTTGTCCTATAGATATTGACAATCCTAACTCAAAGGATTTTACAAGTTGTTTTTGAATATCGATATGATCATCAACTGAAAGACCATTAGTTATTACAAATAATTCGTCAAAGCGGTTAGCAAATGCAAGACAATTTCTTTGTGAAAATAAATCTTGTATTTCTTTGTATAATGATGCTTGAAGCATTTGTAGTCTATGCTCCCGATCACTACCCAAGGTTAGAGTCCATGGTCCGTATCCAGTGATCTTAATTATGGTTAGTTGAATCATTTCCAATTTTTTCCATCTCTTCAGACAGTTTCTTTGCAGCTTCTACAGCCCTTTCGGCAACTGGTCGTATTCTTTGATGTGCCTGCCTATCACTCATTCCAGGTCCGGTTATTCCTAGAGTAACTGGTTTTTGATACTTTATTGATAGATCTGCCAATGCTTTTGCCGTAACATGTGAGATGAGTTCATCGTGCTTGGTCTGGCCTTTGATTACTGCTCCAAGAGTTACTACCGCATCAACATCTTTTTTTTGTAATAATTTATCGATTAAAAGAGGCATATCAAATACGCCTGGTACTTTACAGGTATACTTTACATTCATCTTTAGTGTTTTTGCTTTTTCTGTAGCAAGTTCTAGCATTTTAAAAGTTATTTCACTATTAAACTCTGCAACAACAATAGCTATATTCAAAACTAATGCTCCTTGGAAAATTTAACAAGCTCAGTTCCATCAAAATATGGTATAGCATTATCTTTAGCATATTTTTTTGCCTTGTCTGTAGATAATGCAGAATATGTTTGAGAATCTAACATTTCGCAGATTGCTGTTACTGGTGTGAGTCCTGCAAGATTCATCAAATAAATTGACATCTCAGTATGTCCAAGTCTATTTGATAATAACCCTTCTGAAGCAATAAGCAATGGAACATGGCCAGGTGTCCTAAAAGTAGAATTGAAAATTTGCTTCTTGTTATTATTTTCATTTTTGCATAATTGTGCCATTTCGGTGATTGTTAATGCTCTATCTTTATCGGTTATTCCCGTGAATGTATTTTTATGATTAATTGAAATAGAAAAAGAAGGTCTATCTCCATAAGGAGCAGTACCAATAATCATTTTTTTCAAATCAGAATCAAACTTTTGAGAATTAGAAAGTATTTCATGCATATAGTCAAGACCCAAACTAGTTGCAAATGAATTATTTATTGACATACAAATCAACCCTCCGGCATCATTACGCATACGTGCAATATGTTCTGGAGTTACAAATTCTGCTGCAATAACCATATCTACTTCGTTTTCGCGTTTACCTCCATCATGAAGTAAGATAAAATCACCCCGTCTAAGTGAAGAAATTGCCTCATCCAAGGACATACATTGATCAGCTTTTCATTATTGTTATAAATCTTACTAGAAAATTGGTAATTACCAAAATAGTGGTAATAGATTAATTTTCAGATAAAATATATTTTCCAAGGATGTCGGTTTCAATATTAACTTTGTCGCCAATTTTTTTGTAACTTAGATTAGTTATTTTCACGGTATGTGGTATTATCGAAACAGAGAATTGATCTTTTAGTACATCAACAACTGTTAGACTTATGCCATCAACTGTTATCGAACCTTTCTCGATTACATGTTTTGATAATTCTTTTGGAAGTTTTATCCAGATTTGTATTTGATTAGACTGTTTTTTAATCTTGGAAATAATGCCGACGCCATCAACATGTCCCAGTACAAAGTGTCCCTCAAGTCGTTCACCAACTTTGAGACTTCTTTCAATATTGACCTTATCACCGCGTTCTAGAGATCCTAAATTAGTTCTCTTGATGGTTTCACCAACCATTTCAAATTCTGTGATTCCTTTTGAGATATCTACTGCAGTAAGGCATACACCGTTTATTGCCACACTATCTCCTATTTTGAGGCCTTTTGCAATGTTACCAAGATCAATTTTCATTTTTGCGGCACTGTGATTATTTGTTTTTTTGTCAAATGCTACAATATTACCAAGACCTGCAATAATACCCGTGAACATGATTAACAATTTCTATTTGCTCCCAGATGATTTATGTTTATCAAAAAATAGTCTAAAATAGGATAAAATAGGTGGTTTTTGTGCAATTCAGGCATCATTTTACAGAATTCAACAAAACTGCTGCGCGCTTGTAGTGAACTTCATCAATCATTTTTCCATCAACAGTAGTAGCCCCTTTCTTATTTTTCTTGGCAATATCATATGCATTCATAACTTTTTTTGCCCATTCTATTTCTATAGGAGTTGGATAGAATACATTATGAACAACATCTACTTGGTTTGGATGAATGATGCTTTTGCCTACATATCCAAGATTTTTAGCAGTAAGAGAATCTTGTTTTAGCCCAGAGACATCATCAAGGTCTTGCCATATTGCATCTATTGCATATTTTCCAGCAGCCCTTGCATCCACTGGAATTTTTGCTCTGGAATAGATGGCCCCTTCGGGATTTTTTGTATATTCTACACCAAGGTCATTTAATAGATCAAATACGCCAAAAACCAAGGCTGAAACTCTTTTACTACATGACGCAATAGAATATGCGTTTACAACGCCCTGTGTAGATTCTATCGATGCCATAAGTTCTATAGGTTTGATCTTGCGTTTTTTCTCTAATGCTACCATGGTTTTTTCAATTTTTTTTATTTCACTTGCTGTGTTTACTTTTGGAATTACTATGCCGTCAACACCTTTCTGGATAATTTCAGATAGGTCATCAGGTATAATTCCAGATTCAGGAGAATTGGTTCGCACGTAAATTTCTGAATTATATTCAGATCTATTTTGCAGCGCATTTTTAATTAGATTTCTTGCAGTTTTTTTTTCTCCCAATGGAACAGAATCTTCTAGATCAAAACATACAATATCTGCCT
>JAGWGA010000130.1 GCA_028867675.1 Nitrososphaerota archaeon
TATCGCGTCAGGTGTTTCAAAATTTGATGTTAATCAAATTGTATATCCTGGGAACTCTCTTACTAAAGTAGGACAAAATCTTCCACTTTATATCAACTCGACTCACGGATATGATCTTAAACTAGTTACGATGCGTGGAAACGTCAAGGAATTTTTTGCAAATTCTGCAAGCCAAGCCCCCGTATATCTGCAATTATTCGTATTGCCCAATTCAGGACCGAATAATTTTAACACTACTTTACTTCTAGGTGTTACAAATAATATGACAAATGGTGGAGCACTCTCAAACATTCAGGCAAATATGGTTGTTAAAAATCTCACAGGTTTTGGCAAAACCACTCTAATTTCAGGTCCGACTCCAACTTCTTACCCTCTTTTGAATAACGGAGATCTGACTTTTTTCAAGTGGGATTATAAAATCAATGGTACTAGTGGTTACAAAGTTAATTTCCAGGCTTCTCTCAAGAACGGATATCTCTATAACAATGCATCGCAAAATGTTGTAGTGACATCTACACCTCAAATTAATTTCACAACTCCTGCAAATCCAGCCAATGAAACTAATGGAATTGGTCACATGAGTAATTTGTTAGCTATTATTACTCCTCAGGTTACT
>JAGWGA010000131.1:0-257 GCA_028867675.1 Nitrososphaerota archaeon
ATGAGTATTGTCATCATCAAGCGAAGACTTGACAGACGACATGACAAAAAAGAGATCATGAGTGCAACACCTGATCAGCTTAGAAAAATGATCAATTGGTGACATCATGAACACTTTGAACAAAAATTTAGTTTGTGTTTTTTCTAGATCATTTTTTGCAATAGACATTGGTCTGATGAATTATAACACCCGTTCAGGATTATTTTTTTGAAGATGAGCCAATCTATTCTATCAGACAAGAAAATGCTGTTGCTCTC
>JAGWGA010000131.1:267-616 GCA_028867675.1 Nitrososphaerota archaeon
TTTGTAGCAGCTGGTCTAACGGTAGCTGCTGGAATAATTCACCTGCAAATGGCACCGATGGCACTATCACACGAAATCGGAGAAGGAATACTCTTTTTGGTCGGAGGAGCACTGCAAGTCTTTTGGGCAGTTCCTGTCATAAGACGATGGGGCAGGATATGGCAGATCATAGGAATTGTTGGAACTGCAGTATTTTCAATAATATGGTTTGCGACCCACACACATAATTTACTAGGAGGCGCGGGAGGTCACGTACCAGGAGGTATGCCGCCAGGCAACATGACACAAGGATTCCATGGCAATATCACAGGAGGCAATTTCCCAAGGGGACCTCCACCCACAGGAATCA
>JAGWGA010000132.1 GCA_028867675.1 Nitrososphaerota archaeon
AATGAATCCGGTGTTGGTATTAGTTGCACCGTTGATTATTGATACTGAGCTGCCTACAGTGAATCCGTTAGTTACATAAAAGTTGCCGTTTGCAGAGTCGTATGCGATATTTCTAGCAGGTATTCCTGCTGCGATAGTTGATGCTACAATGGTGTTAGAACCATAACTAAATGCATTATTTCCAGCATTGTCAGTTGCTTTTGCAAGTATGGTATGGACTCCATTTCCAAGACCATGTTTTGTAAATGACCAGAATGTTGTACCGTTAGCTGGAGAATATGTACTTCCATCAATTGATACTTGGACACTTGCTACTGCAACATTGTCTGATGCAGTACCGGATATGGTAATTGAATTTGTAGTAATCGTTGTAGCGTTAACTGGTGATGTGATATGTATGGTTGGAGGTGTGACATCTGGAGGTGTATTTACTGTAACTGTAATGGGTGCGGAGTTTGGACTGGTGTTTGCTGCTGTATCAGTTGCGTTGGCAGTTATAGTATGAGCACCCACTGACAACGCAGATGGTGTTATGGACCATTGTGCCATAAACGGTGTTGAAGCTGCCAAGTTGGATACAGCCTGTGGTAGGGAAGCTACTGTACTCCATGTG
>JAGWGA010000133.1 GCA_028867675.1 Nitrososphaerota archaeon
TGGAAGTTAACTTGTCAAACAGTTTGATTTCTTCTATAAATTTCTCCTTAAAATTTGGGGAGTCAATTCGTGTGTGATACATGGTATGAAATGCAATCTCATGCCCACCATTGATTATTTTGTCTAACAATTCTGGTTTTGCCTCAAGCAATTCTCCTACCACAAAAAAAGTTGCAAAAGTTTCATTCTTTCTCAGCCAATCTAGTATCTTGTCTATTCCATTTACCACCGTGGGTGTCTTGTCTAATCCAGTTATGTGTCTCTGGATTAATTCTGGATGAAACCAATCTTCAAAATCTATTCCTAGTAGATTCAATTACTATTCTTTGAGCTCCTGCCAAGTTTATATCCTTTGAGAGTTGACAAATACTCTTATTTTGCATGAATAAAAAATAGTTGTATGAAATTTTCCCAGTCTGACAAGTTAAAAGAAGACAAAGATCAAATTCTTGAACTTACAAGAAAAATTTTTGGAGATGCCGAAATTTCAAAATCTGATTTCTTTGATTGGCAATATCTGAATAATCCAGAGGGTGAGGCCATTGTAATAACTGCAAAGGATGACGAGAAACAAAATACTATCATTGGTGTTGAATCTATTTTACCGATG
>JAGWGA010000134.1 GCA_028867675.1 Nitrososphaerota archaeon
TTATCACTATGCCGCCATCCCAGATGACTATTACATCGTCTCAACCGATTCCTATATGGATCAAGAACAATGCCGGTTGGTGGGCAAATGGACAGATATCTAATGACGAATTTTTGAAAGGCATACAATACCTTGTTAATACAGGCATAATCAAAGCCTGAGTTGTAAAATATGCGCATCTTTCTACCTACATTGAAATTAACTTATTTCGTCACTTCATTGATTTGCTATCCATACCCATAGTTATTTTCTTATTACTTCCCATTCATGCTTGCAATCTTCGCATAAAAAATAGTAATGCATACCGTCGCTCTTCTCTATTGGGTCCATATATTCGCCGATATTTTCTGAGGAACATTCCACGCATAACTCTTTGTCCATTTCTTTTATTCGATATCCTATGTTGATTTAATATTTGTCATTGATTTTGATTCTAAAATCTACGCTTCTGCTCTTATCGGAAGTAATGCTCGTCTTCTCATATGCTATGAACTTGTGAAAAATCCCCTGTAATTATTGATAAAATGAAAAAAATGGTAGATTGTAAATCTATGGTCCGCCGTAGCTACCGCTCAAAGCTGCGCCGCTATAGTCTGAACTAGTAGTTCC
>JAGWGA010000135.1 GCA_028867675.1 Nitrososphaerota archaeon
TGTGTCTTTACATCAATTCTTACCAGTCCTGCAGAGCTAGTGTCTGGAAGTGAACCTTCAGGTCCAGTACCCAATGCAGCAATAACAAAATGAGTTACAGGAGTTGTTCCTTTCAAGACAAATGTGTTATCATCGTCTCCAACTGGTGCAAATAATGCAGTTCTACCCTTGTCTTGAGCAAGAGAATACAATTTTTGATCATTGTTGTCTACTATGAAGATATCATATTGTAAATTACCGAATTTCTGAGTTTGGTCAAAGTTTTGCTCGAATGACAATCTAAATTCTATTGGACAGCCATTATGGGGATT
Source organism: Nitrososphaerota archaeon (assembly GCA_028867675.1). GTDB lineage: Archaea > Thermoproteota > Nitrososphaeria > Nitrososphaerales > Nitrosopumilaceae > Nitrosotalea. The sequence goes on from JAGWGA010000135.1 coordinate 312, forward strand.
AGATGGGCTGTACCTATACTCTACAATCATTGAACTGGAATCAGTTGTAACAGAGTCATGTACAGAATCTTGGAACATGTCAGGTTTATCGCATTGGGCACTTACAGCATTTTTTACAGATGACGAAATGTTCACTACGTCAGGCTCTGTTTGGCTGTTGCCCATCTTTAGTAATTCCAGAGTATAGTCCGGCGGCGGTACACCAGTTGTTACGTCAACATATACAACTGCCTTTACTGGATATGGAACACTAGAGTCTACCCATATTTTATTATCAACACCTTTGTGCCAACCTAGA
>JAGWGA010000136.1 GCA_028867675.1 Nitrososphaerota archaeon
GAAATTTTATAGACATGTAGCATATGCAAGGCAAAAAAATACTATACTCCATGATTACATGTCCAAATTGCGAAACTATACACCTTGGAGAATCCATCCAGATCTGCCTAGATTGTGGCGTTTCAATAGAATAGCCAAAATCAAATTAATGCATGAGAATTTATTCTGCCATGCCAAGAGTAACTTATGAATAAAGACAAGGGCATCTGCAAGGGGCTGTGCAAGGAACAAGTCCGATGCCAAATTTGTGGAGTTTTTATGTCAAGAGAGGCATGCCATGACAGAGAAGGCAGGCCAGTCACTGATGATACTGTTGACCTATACTGTAGTTGTTGTAACTGCATGGTACGATCAAGACCAAGAAACAAGCCAGGTACCAAGTCAAGCAAAAAGACACCTCAAGAAGAATACGAAGAACTGGAACGAAGAGAATTAAAGAAAAAATACTAGATCAAACGTTGCAGATACTTACTTTTCCGCTTTGATGCAGACTCTCCAGGTTAAGCAATGCATCATGATATCTTGCCCTGTTTGCAATATCATGTTCCATCTTGTTTATTCCCTTTTGTGCAGGTACGGAATCATGCATTCTTGATGGATGAATAGCA
>JAGWGA010000137.1 GCA_028867675.1 Nitrososphaerota archaeon
GCTTGCTGGAAATTATCTTAATTGAGATCTAGACCATATTTTTTTGACGTTTTGTGCCTTTATGCATCAAATGATGTTGTATAACGAGTGTAATGCAACATGAATGTTAATCCTGTTACAAGAATAGTAGACTGGCACTAGTCTGGGTATGGAATTCTACACTCTTGTAGAATCTACTACTAGCCTACTGGAAACATTGGCAGTAAAGTTGGAGCATTCTTTCTGAATGTATTGAAAAAAATGAGTTGATAGAAAATGAAAACTCTCTACATTTTCAAAGACTTTCAGTTATGGTAGTAACTATCATCTCTTTTCATTTGGAATAATCTGTGCTGTATTAATTGGATACAATTATTTTTTAATGCCTCATGTCATTTCAAAACAACAGTCTGTTGTAATTGTTATGCATGCTAATAACTGGACGCAGCAAGATCTTGAAAACACGACAGTTGATGCAGTATTGTACATGCCTGCAAATTCCATTGGAAAAATCTATGTAAGATACTTCAATCCAAATGAACTAAAGAATGCGAATCTGACAATTTTTGATGCTTCATCATATCAAACTGCAAAAAGTATCACATCATGGGCAGAGTCATCGATGATT
>JAGWGA010000138.1 GCA_028867675.1 Nitrososphaerota archaeon
TCAGGGGGAATTATTCTAACTAATTTGAATCTGTGATGCAATACTTTTCTGATGCAATTTCTTTCCTAGATAAAATGCGCCTGTAATGACTCCCATTTCAATAGGTGCCATGCACCACAAGCAAACTAGTAGTACCTTTTTCTTTCGAGGGGACAAGCCCATAACCTGTCTGTACCATTGTGATACATACTTCATTTCTTAAACCTCTGTTACTCTTACTTTCTCTTAAGGTTATCCTGACTTGGATTCTAAAGAAAGCGCCACCTTATCCATGATAAATCTCAGAAATGCAGACAGGGGTTTTTTCATCCAGTGTTTGTGGTTCCATTCCAAGATAAGATCGTCGTAGAACTTCCATTCTGCCTCGTCTTTTTTCAAATGTGGTTCCATCATGGACTTGAATTGTGTTGTATCCCAGTCAACGGGACACAGTTTGCTGTCCATTTGCATCAAATTCCCATTCCTGGTTTGAAATGGATATGACTTGCATACGCCAGGCTTGAATTCGTTTACAGTGCATCGATAGACATCGCCAGACCCTACAAGAAACGTGCAGGAACCATCTTTTTGTTTTAGGGCCAGATCCACCAAGCCCTCTTTTACCTTT
>JAGWGA010000139.1 GCA_028867675.1 Nitrososphaerota archaeon
GTCCAGGGAGAATCTCTGTCAAATACAATGTTGTATGCGCTTGGAACCTTGTTTTTTGTACCGTTGATTGCTGAGTACAATGCCGCAAGACCAAACCTCTTGGCCTTTGCATTTGTCAGTCCAAATATCTCATGAAATGCTTCATAATTTCCAGTCTTTCTTGATTTTGTTATTGACTCCATCATGGGAACTCCCATGGAGGCACAAAGTGATGTATCATATCTGTCTGCAAATGGCCTAAATGACTTGGTTGCCTTTTCTTTTAGGTAATTTAGTTGTGGTAATCTTTTTTCAAATTCTTCTAATGACTCGTATCTAAAAGTCTTGGTCTCATCTATTGCATTTATTCTGGTAAATGCCTGTGCCATCAGAGACGCGACTTCTTCATCGATCTGGTATTTTGATATCGTTGTATTCAATACGTTCATGTCTGTTTCACTTGCCATGCTTGTTTGGATCTCGGCATAGAGTTAAATTTACTTTGGTAATTATGACCCAACAAATGGCACAGAGGATAAAACCTGCAGATCCATACAACCAGATTCTGAATCTTGATAGTACAATTCGTTTTGTTGGTAGAATAAAAGATAGAAAACTGGTTACGTT
>JAGWGA010000013.1:0-39513 GCA_028867675.1 Nitrososphaerota archaeon
ATGCTACTGCAACTGACATTCAACCAGTTACCATAACTAACAACGCATCAAAGACATTCCCATTAGGAAAGACTACTATATTATGGATTGCAAAAGATGTTTCTGGTAATACTTCAAACGGTACTCAAGTAATTGATGTAGTAGATACTACTGCACCAAAGATTACTGTACCACATGATGTTATTGTTAATGCAACAAGTTCAACAGGTACACATGTAGATATCGGAACTGCAACAGCATCTGATAGTGTACATCTAGCTTCAGTTAGAAACAACGCACCAGCATTATTCCCGTTTGGAAATACCACTGTTGTATGGACAGCTAAAGATGATGCAGGAAATACTGCAAATGCAACACAGGTTATTCAAGTAGTTGACAGATCACCACCAACATTAACAATTCCTCAAAATCTAGTAACTGATGCAACAGCATTTGAGACTCCTCTGGTTGTAGGACAAGCTACTGCAACTGGAATCATGGATCAGTCCCCAACGATAACAAGTAACTCTACTGAATTATTCCATATTGGTAAAACTGTAATTCAATGGACTGCAATTGACAAATTTGGAAATAAAAACGCCTTGGATCAAACGGTAACAGTACTTGCATGTGGCAAGCCAGAATCTGATTATAATTTAGTAATGGGCACAAATGGTACCGATATACTAACAGGCTCGATGGTACCTAACTTGATAATTGGATTAGGTGGCAACGACATTATCCATGAAGGTCCATCTGGTGATTGTGTAATTGCAGGAAATGGTGACAATATCATATATGCAGGAAATGGCACCAACACAATTTATGCTGGCAATGGCAATAATATCATAAAAGGTGGAAGCGGAAACATGGCAGTTACTGTAGGTGATGGAAGCAACATCATTCAAGGTGGTAGTGGACAAAATACATGCAGCCTTGGTAATCCGTCAAAGGATACAGTTGTAAACTGCCAAGCAAAGCTTTCCTAAATTTTTATTAAAAATCCTATTTTTCATATATAGGTTATAATTACAATCTCTCTCTTTCTAGGTGAATGGCAAGTTCCAAGGACCTGTTTACACGTGCCAAAAAAATCATTCCTTCTGGTATAAACAGCCCTGTACGATACTATGATCCATATCCATTCTTTGTAAAAAAAGCCAAAGGCAGTATGATATCCGATGTGGATGGGAATAATTACATTGATTACTGCAACGCATATGGTGCCTTGCTTTTAGGGCATAGGCGAAAAGAAATAATCTCCGATGTAGAAAAACAACTAGAAAAAGGTACATTGTATTGTGCACCTACTGAAATTGAAGTTGAGCTTTCTGAATTGATACATGATAATTATCCGTCGATGGATAAAATTCGTCTAGTTAACACTGGTAGTGAAGCTACAATGACTGCTATTAGATTAGCAAGGGGATTTACAAAAAAGAAAAAAATCATAAAATTTGAAGGATGTTATCATGGTGCACATGATTCTGTCTTGGTAAAAGCAGGATCTGGTGCAGCACACATTGGCGTATCAGTATCAGAAGGAAGTCTAGATGAAGTTTCCAAAAATACACTTGTAATTCAGTATAACAATTCACAAGAATTACAATCGTTATTGGAAAAAGAAAAAGATGTTGCAGCAGTAATTATAGAACCAGTTCTTGCAAACATGGGTCTAGTACTTCCTGAAAAAAACTTTCTAAATGAAGTACGAAAGATTACCTCAGAAAATAATGTTGTATTAATTTTTGATGAAGTAGTTACTGGATTTAGAATGTCCATAGGTGGCGCACAAAAATACTATTCTATAAAACCCGATATCACAACACTTGGCAAAGCATTAGGAAATGGTTTTCCAATTGCTGCAGCGGGAGGAAAAAGTGAGATTATGGACATGCTCTCTCCAGAAGGCAAAGTCTATCAGGCAAGTACCTATGCAGGAAATCCTATCTCTGTTTCAGCAGGGGTATCATCTGTCAAAACTATGAATAAACTCGAGTCTAAATTGTATCCAAGACTAGAAAAGAACTGTACAAAACTAGTTTCCGCAATACGTGACTTGGCAGCAGACATGAAGATTCCGCATCAAATCAATTCTATATCATCAATGTTTCAGATATTTTTCACAGATGACCCAGTTGTAGATTATACTACAGCAAAAAAAGCAGACATGATAAAATTCAAGAAATTATTTGAAGTGTTATTAAAAAATGGAGTTTTCATCGCACCGTCACAATTTGAAACTGTATTTTTGTCATATGAACACTCTAAAGACGATATTGGAAAAACCGTCAATGCTTATGAAAAAGCGCTAAAAGCGGTGAAATAATGAAGTATACAATCGGAACAAGAGGTAGTCTTCTTTCACTTACTCAGACAAATTGGGTAATATCTGAAATAAAAAACAAATCTCCTCAAACGGAACTTGAGATTATGACAATCAAGACACAAGGTGATACTGATGCAAGACCTCTTTTTACTATAAACCAAAAAGGAATATTCGAAAAAGAAATTGACAGAGCAGTTGCAGAAAAAAAAGTAGACTTTGCAGTACATAGCCTAAAAGATGTTCCTGCCGAACTTCCAGAAGAACTGGTATTAGCATGCGTTCCAAAAAGAGAAGAAGCAAATGATGTCTTTATTTCAAATGATGACAGTTCACTTGATACCATAAAAAAAGGGGCAGTAATTGGTACAAGTAGCTTAAGAAGAGCAGTTCAGATTACAAGGCTTAGACCTGATGTTACAGTAAAGCCAATTCGCGGAAATATTGAAACAAGAATAAGAAAAGTTCAGGATGGCGAATTTGACGGCGTAGTATTGGCACAAGCCGGAATATCCCGACTAGGTCTAGATGTAAAATTTCAACCACTCTCAATAACTGCATTTCCTCCCTCTCCAGGACAAGGAGCATTAGGCATAGTATCAAGAAGGGATAATTTGGAATTGATTGAATTATTAAAAAAGATTGAAGATCCTGAAACTAGAAATGCAGTTGAGGCAGAGAGGTCGCTTTCCATGTTTGTAGATTCTGGTTGTAGATTTCCAGTAGGTGCATTTGCTCATGAAGAAAATGACCGGCTAAGATTAAAAGTGGTTGTTTATTCGGTAGATGGGAGTAAATCTATAATGGTAGAAAGGGATTCAGAAATAAATCAGGCAAATGATCTTGGTAAACAAGTTGCAACAGAACTTAAAGAAAAAGGGATATCCGATATTGCTAAAAACTGGAGAGAAAAAGTAGAGGAATGGAACAGTAAATGACTGGCAAAGTTTTCATTGTTGGCGCAGGACCAGGTGATCCAAAATTAATTACACTAAAAGCTGTTGAAGCTATAAAATCATCAGATGTAGTCTTGTATGATAGATTGGTAAGTAAAAAAATAGTTGCCATGATTCCAAAAAAATCCACAAAATTATACGTTGGTAGAGATGTTGGTGATGATTACAAACATCAAGATACAACAAATGACATGATGGTAAAATATGCGAAAAAAAATAAAACAGTTGTAAGACTGAAGGGTGGAGACCCTTTCATATTTGGCAGAGGTGGAGAAGAAGCAGAATTTCTAAAAAAACACAATGTCAAGTATGAGATAATTCCTGGTATAACGTCTGGGATGGGCTCTTCAGTGTATTCTGGCATTCCTCTTACACACAGAAACTTTGCATCTTCTGTTGTTTTTGTAACTGGTCATGAAGATGCAAAGAAAAAGGAAGGTGTAGTTGACTGGAAGAGACTTGGAAAAGCAGTAGATACTATTGTTATAATGATGGGACTATCAAGACTGGAAATAATATCGAAGAAATTGATTAGTGGAGGACTAAACAAGAATACTCCAGTAGCTGTGATTCAAAACGGAACTACTGATGAACACAAGATGATTAAAGGAACTTTATCAAATATATCAAAAAAAGTCAAAGACGCAAAGGTGAAACCTCCGACTATAATCATAGTGGGTAAGGTAGTCAAACTCTCGGATAAAATAGGGTGGAGATAATGATACAAGGAAAAGTTATTGCAATTACAAGATCAAAAGAAGATTCAGAAGAGTTTACTAGACTAATATCTAATGCAAAAGCTAAAGCAATATCATTGCCCACAATAGAATTGATAAGCAAGGGGGAAGGAATGGTAGATGAATTTCTTGATGCTGTCAAGACTGGTGACCCCGATTATTCTGTTTTTATGAGTTCTAAAGCAGTAAAACTCTTGTTTGATACTGCAAAGAAAATTTCAAAATATGAAAAACTTCAACTTGCTGTTGCAAACACTACAGTCATTGCAGTAGGGCCAAAAACAAAAACTGCACTAGAATCTGAAGGGATTAGAGTTGCACATGTTCCAGAACGATTTTCATCAGTTGGAGTAGGAGAAGTATTTTCATTTCTTAATGCAGAAGGAAAAAAAGTAATTGTTCCAAGAAGCGGCGCATCAACTCCATTTCTAAAACAACTATTGGAAAAGATCGGACTTGAGGTAAAAGAAGTATATCTCTATGATGTAAAATCGTCTAGTGCTTTATCTCATTGGGTAGAATTCAAAGAACTTTTCTCCCAAAATAAAGTTGATGGAATAATATTTACAAGCGCCTCATCTGTTAGAGCATTTTTTGATATCATGTTGTCTGACTCTGATGAGCAAACTCTGAAAAATAATCTCAAGAAAACTACCGTTATCGCAATAGGTCCATTTACTGCAGACGAACTCCAGAAATTTGGGGTAAAACAAGTAACTGCTGACGTACATACTGTACCTGGTGCTGTAGAATCAATCAAGAGTTGCTTTTGTTAGTTGAGCAATTTTAATAACGGTCAAATAGCCACAAAATAACAGAGAGCGACTTGAGTACTATACAAAAGAAGACGACCCCTATTAACAGAACCCTTTCTATTGTTATTCCTACCTATAATGAATCAAAAAATATTGTAAAAATACTAGATTCATTACGTGTCGCTATTACCAGAGAAATGAATGCAGAGATTATTGTAGTAGATGATAATTCTCCTGATGGTACAAGCAATACTGTTGAAGAGTATGCAAAAAACTCCAAAAATCATGAATATTCTATCAAAGTAATACGCCGTGATAACAAGAAAGGCCTAAGCTCTGCTATTGTAACTGGTATACAACGTGCCAAAGGTGATGCAGTAGTTGTAATGGATAGTGACATGTCTCATCCGCCTCAAACCATACCAAAAATGGTAGAAGAACTGCAAAATTCTGACTATGATATAGTAGTAGCATCAAGATATGTCAAAGGCGGAACTGTTTCAGGCTGGCCATTTAAAAGAAAACTAATCAGCAAAGGTGCAACCAAGATTGCACAACATGGACTTGGAATAAAGATTAAAGATCCAATGTCTGGATTTTTTGCATTCAAACGTCATATTGTAAATAATATCAATTTTGATGCAATTGGATACAAGATACTACTTGAAATTCTTGTAAAAGCAAGAGGTGCCAAAGTCAAAGAAATCCCATATAATTTCATTGATAGAACAACTGGCAAAAGCAAGATGGATGTTTCAGTAGGAGTCGATTATCTAAAATCAGTCTGGAAATTATATCGATATGGTAAATCTGTAAAAGTAAGTGAAAGACGTACATCAGTTCATTTCCTCTCAAAAGCTGGAAGATTCTATACTGTTGGTGCTTCAGGATTACTTGTAAACTATTTTGTATCGTTTTTGTTTGGGGCAGTACTTTCTAATCTTTGGTACATCTATGCTACAATGATCGGAATTGTTTTTTCAATGACTACCAACTTTATACTCAACAAAATATGGACATTTGAAGATAGAAATTTTGCTTCAAAACGAACTCTTATGCAATATGGATTGTTCCTTGGATTTAGTGGAATAGGTGCAGTCTTCCAACTTTTAATGGTATACGGACTAGTTGAACTAAGACACGTGAATTACTCTATTGCATTATTCTTGGCAGTCGCTATTGCATCTGTTGGAAACTTTTTGCTAAATAAAAAATGGACTTTCCAAGAAAAAGTTTGGAGCTAGAAAAATATTTTTGATTTTATCTTTGATACAAAACACGTTCTGATTCTAAATTCTTAGAATACGATCTCTTAGCTGAACCTAATGAATTTTATTTAATTTTTATTTTTAAATACAATTTAGCTTAGCCTACTCCGCTATACGAGTGTGAAGCGTGGTGATACTTTTTTATAATATAACGGGGTTATGGTACTCATGACTTCTGAAAACCTCAATATGGATTATAGTAAATATGATTTTAAGGACTCTACTGAGATGTATGTTTACACTAGTAAAAAGGGTTTGTCAAAGGAAGTTGTTGAAGAAATTAGCCGAATGAAGGGTGAACCACAATGGATGCTTGACTTTAGATTGCGTTCTTATGATATCTTTATGAAAAAACCAATGCCAAACTGGGGTGGTTCTCTTACTCAAATTGATTTTAACAATATCTACTATTATGCAAAAGCTTCTGAAAAAACAGAAAAGGACTGGGATAATGTTCCAACCGAAGTAAAAGCAACATTTGATAAATTAGGAATTCCTGAAGCAGAAAAGAAATTCCTAGCAGGTGTAGGCGCACAATATGAATCAGAAGTTGTATATCATTCTCTAAGAGAAGATCTTGCAAAACAAGGTGTCTTATTCTTGGATACTGATACTGCACTAAAAGAACATCCAGAAATTTTCAAAAAATATTTCGGTAAAGTAATCCCACCAGAGGATAACAAGTTTGCAGCACTCAACAGCGCTGTATGGAGTGGAGGATCATTCATCTATGTTCCAAAAGGTGTGAAGGTAGATCTACCATTACAAGCATACTTTAGAATCAATAAAGAAAACATTGGTCAGTTTGAAAGAACTCTGATTATTGCAGACGAAGGTGCAGAAGTACATTATATCGAAGGTTGCACAGCTCCTGTGTATTCTTCAGAATCTTTGCACTCTGCAGTTGTCGAATTAATTGCAATGAAAGGTGCAAAATTAAGATACACTACAATTCAGAATTGGAGTAATGATGTTTACAATCTAGTTACAAAGAGAGCATATGCATACGAAGGTGCACGTGTAGAATGGATTGACGGAAACATTGGAAGTAAATTAACAATGAAGTATCCGGGAATTTATCTCCTAGGTCAACGCGCACATGGAGAAACACTCTCTATTGCATTTGCTGGTAAGAATCAACATCAAGATACTGGTGCAAAAATGGTACACCTTGCTCCAAATACAACATCTAGAACAACATCAAAATCCGTTAGCAAAAACAATGGAAGAACCACATACAGAGGTCTCTTACACGTAGCAAAAGGCGCAACCAATGTCAAGGCTTCTGTTAGATGTGATGCTTTGTTACTAGATGATATCTCCAAGACTGACACTTATCCCTACATGGAAATTAACCAAGAAGATGCAACCGTAACTCATGAAGCTACAGTCGGTAAGATTGGTGATGAGCAAATCTTCTATCTTATGACAAGAGGATTTACTGAAGAAGAAGCACTGACACTTATCGTAAACGGATTCATCGAACCATTTACCAAAGAGCTCCCAATGGAATATGCAGTAGAGCTCAACAGACTAATTAAAATGGAAATGGACGGCTCAGTCGGCTAGTGCCGATTGAATTCATTTGTGATGTAAAATGTCATCTTTTGTTCTCTCTAAACTTGACTCTAATCATGTAAATGAAATTTCTGAGGCAAACAACGATCCTACATGGTTAAGAGATTATAGAAAAAATGCTCTAGCTGTATTTCAACAACTTCCACAAGAAGTTTCTCCTCTTTACAACAAGTATAGTGATGCAAACAAGATGGATTCAGATCAGATAACATTTAGCCTAAGTTCTGACAGCACAATTCCAGATTTTGTAAAAGATAGATTATTAGAAATTGGTGAAAATCCTAGCATAGTTCAGATTGGAACTAATATTCATAAAATCAATCTTCCATCTGAGCTAAAAGACAAGGGTGTTATCATATGTTCAATCCAAGATGCAATCAAAAATCATGCCGATAAAATAAAAAAATCATTTGAAGAAACTGATTCAAAGAGAGACAAGTACATTGCACTCAACAATGCATTTTTCAATTCTGGAATTTTTATCTACATTCCAAAAAATCTTGTCTTAGAACAAGCAATTCATGTTGTATCCTCTCTCTCACTTGACCAGACCTCTACAATATCTCGTAATGTTATAGTATCAGGAGAAAATAGCAAAGCCTCTATTATTCAAGAAATCTATGCTCCACAGGGTGCCAAACAACAAGCATATCTTGAGTTACTAGATGTTTCAGTCAGTCCTAACGGTCAATTTGATCTAGTTACACTTCAAGCAATGGATGAAACAGCTGTCAATTTCTCTTCAAGAGCCGCAAGAATAGAGCGCGATGGTAGAATGAATTGGTATCTTGGATTATTTGGTTCACATCTTTCTAGATATAAAGTTGATAATTTCCTTGATGGTCCAGGAGCAACTGCACAAGATACCGAAGTTGTTTTTGGAAACAAGAACCAATCATACGATCTTGCATCTAATTTAATCCATAATGCACCATCAACAATTGGGAGAGTTTTAGAAAAATCAGTTCTAAAAGATACTGCAAAATCCCTCTTTAAGGGAATGATAAGAATAGAAAAGGATGCCCATCATGCAGAATCATATCTTTCAGGACACTCTATTTTGTTAGACAAGGGTGCAAAATCAGATTCTATTCCAGGACTTGAAATATTTACAAATGATGTCAAGGCAACACACTCTGCATCAGTAGCACAGATGGATGAAGAACAGATATTCTATCTTGCAACAAGATGTTTGAGTAAATCTGATGCGCAGAAAATTATTGTAGAAGGATTTCTTGAACCACTTTCAAGAAAAATGTCATACCAAGTTCGTGCATGGATTAGTTATCTAATTGATTCAAAATGGGCAGGACGCAATTTGACGATAAAGACAGATGAGCAACTAAAAGCTATGCTTGAAGTTGAAGAAACAAGATATCGTGAGACTGACACATTTGAAAGTCATTACAAATACAGGTGAGATTTTGTCCGAGTGGGTACCTGTTTGTAAATTAAATCAATTAAAGAAAGGTGAGATGATTGACTTTGATTACCAAGACAAAAAGATTCTACTTGCAAATCTTGATGGTAAAGTATACGCCTCAGACAGAATATGTACTCACGCAGATGCTGACCTCACTTCTGGAATACTAACTGAAGACGGAGTGACATGTCCCTTACATCTCTCAACTTTTAACCTAAAGACTGGTAAACCTGAGAACCTTCCTGCTGAGATACCATTGAAAATCTACAATGTTAAAATAGAACAAAACGAGATCTACATCGAGGTTAATTAATTTGCAAACAAGTTTCATAAATATTGAAAATATTCGAAATGACTTTCCTATTCTAAAACGTAAAGTACACAAGGACAAACCCCTCGTTTATCTTGATAATGCAGCTACCACACAAAAACCAATTCAAGTAATTGATGCAATCAGCAACTATTATCTAACTTACAATTCCAACATTCACAGAGCAGTCCACGAACTTGCTGAAGAAGCCACACTTGCATACGAGGCAACAAGAGACAAGGTTGCCAAATTCATTAATGCAAAAAATCGTGAAGAGATTGTCTTTGTTAGAGGAACAACTGAAGCAATCAATTTAGTCGCTTATGCATGGGGACGACAAAATGTTAACAAAGATGACATTATAGTAACTACTGAATACGAACATCACAGCAATATTGTTCCATGGCAACTTTTGGCAAAAGAAAAAGGTGCAAAACTAGAATACATTGGAGTAGATGATAACGGAGAACTAATTCTTGATCATCTGGATAAATATCTCGCAACAGGTAAAGTAAAGATTGTAACTTTTAGTCAGATGTCTAATGTTCTGGGAACGATAACAAATTCTGAAGAGATTGTTAAAAGATGCAAAAAATATGGTGTACGAGTATTAATTGATGGAGCCCAATCTGTCCCACATCTCAAAGTTGATTTACAAAAACTTGACTGTGATTTCTTTGCATTTTCTGCGCATAAAATGTTAGGTCCTACAGGTGTAGGAATTCTCTGGGCAAGAAAAGAATTACTTCAAAATATGGTTCCATTTAACGGCGGAGGAGACATGATACGTGAGGTTCACAAGTATGAGACCACATGGAACGATCTTCCCTACAAATTTGAGGCGGGAACTCCAAACATTGCAGATGTGATAGGATTTGCTGCAGCAATTGACTATCTTGATAGAATTGGTATGGACAAGGTACGAGAACATGAAATGGAACTGACAAAATATGCATTGGATAAACTTTCTCAAATGAAAGGAATAGTACTGTATGGTCCAAAGGACGTAACAAAGCGAGGAGGTGTCATATCATTTAACTTGGGAGACATACATCCACATGATCTTGCTACTATAATTGATGAAGATGGAATTGCAATTCGTTCTGGACATCATTGCGCACAGGTCTTGATGGAAAGATTAGATGTATCTGCAACATCTCGCGCAAGCTTTTATATCTATAATACAAAAGAAGAGGTGGATGTTTTCATCAAGTCTCTTAACAGAGCAAAGGAGTTGTTTAAGCTATGAGTAGTGCAGATATTTACCGTGAAATTATTCTTGATTATTACAGAAACCCACGAAACTATGGGAAGATAACAGACCCTGATATTGCTCAACGCGACAGTAATCCACTTTGTGGAGACGAGCTTGAAATGCATCTTAACATCAAAGACGACAAAGTTGCAGACGTAAAATTCACTGGAAAAGGTTGTGCAATAAGCCAAGCTAGTGCATCAATGCTTACTGAATTAATCATGGGAAAAGATTTCGAATATGTTAAAAAACTTACCAAAGAAGATATTCTTGATAATTTAGGACTACATGATCTTGGACCTGCCCGAATAAAATGCGCATTATTGTCATTAAAGGTACTAAAATCCGGTCTCTATTCCTATCTTGTTGATAAACTAAAAGATACTGCATCTGCAGATAAAATCAAAGAAGAAGCTTCGGGCCTTTTCTAAATTGGCTGCTCCGAGTGTATTACTACCCCTTCAGATAAGGAAGATTATTTTTGAAAAGTTCAACGATCCAAACTTGAGATTTACCAACGACGAAATCTTTGAAATCCTTCAAAGTAGTGAAATTGATAAATCTCTTACAATTGATGATGTGGAACAATATTTTAATCAATTACGTGATGGTGGCCTTATCAGACAGATTGCCCAAAACTTTACCACTAATCATTACAAACTCTTTGACATAGTAGAGAAATTCAAATGTAATTCCTGTAACCAGGAAATTTACTTGGGAAAAATGGAACCTCGAGTATGTCCTAATTCTGAATGTAAAGCAACTATTTAGAACGATATCTTGTTGCAGCTTCTTCTAAAGCCTGGATCATTGGTAGCTTTACACCAGTCAAGTATAGCACCAAAGCACCACCTGCAGTACTGATGTGATTTATCTTCTCAGCAAGACCATATCTCTTCAATGCCGCAGTTAAATGTCCTCCACTTACAATTGTAGTTGCAAAAGAATTTGCAACTCCTTTAAGAAGTGACTCGGTTCCAAATTTGAAATTCTCGTTTTCAAAAAATCCTGCAGGACCGCTCATAAATACAGTTCCAGCACTTTGAATTGATTTTAAATAATAATCCACTGATTTTGGTCCCAGATCAAATATCTGATCACCTTTTATAATTTCACGAACATCCATCTCTACTCTTTTTCCATTTCTTTCAACAGCAATATCTACCGGAACTGAAAATACATCTGGATATTCACCAATCAATGCATGTGCCTTTGAAACAACCTCCTCTTCTCTTTTAATTCCTAATGGAAACTTGATTCTCCCTTGAGCTCTGAGAAATACATTAGCAATTACACCTGTAAGAAGAACTTGATCAGCTCTACCGTTTTGAATCAGTTCTTTAATTGCCTCAAGCCTGTCTACCACCTTTGAGCCTCCTAGTACTACAACATGAGGCCCCTTGGCAACAGTCATTATCTCATCTAATTTTCTAACCTCTCGCTCTACTAATCTGCCTGCACAGGATGGAAGAACATGGGCAAAACCAATTATGGATGGATGTGATCTGTGAGAGCTTGGAAATGAATCCAAGACGCATATATCAAATAATTTTGATAGTCTTTGCACCATTATAGTTTTAGATGCATCAGCTGCAGCAAACTCATAATTTTCTTCTGCACATAATCTTAGATTATCAAGCAAAACTATGTCGCCATCTTTCATATTTTTAATTTCTCTTTGTGCATCGGAGCCTATGACATCTTCAACGTATTTTATTTTACGTCCCAAGATTTGTTCTAGTACCTTTGCATGTTTTTCCATTCCAGTATAGTCTTTGTTTCCAACTCTTCCTTGATGCGATCCAATTACAACCTTGGCACCTTCTAGATCTTTTAGAGATTCTGTAGATTCTCTGATTCTACTTGTTTCAATTATATCAAGTGTGACAGGATCGATGGGACAATTCATGTCTACTCTTAGAAATACTGTTTTACCCTTTGTATCAAAATCGTCTATTGTTAATATCTTCAATGCCGATCCTATCTTTAGATGTGGTTAAAATCTTTTAGTCAGAAAACGATCAATGGCAAGCCTCAAAGATGAGTACTCTAATTTTAATAATGGTTGGATACTCGATCATGGTACAGATGTTGATACTTGGGGAGGAGTTTCTTTGCAAAATTGGATCTTCGATATAAGAAGTAGAACATTTTTCTTACTGTTACTTGCTTTTTTAATTCTACTTTATCTTGTAGTTGCAAAAACAGTATTGGTATACGACACTGGCTTTGAAAATTATATTTCAAAACTCGTGGGAAATAAAACAATAGATCTTACCATGGGGGTATTTACAGAACTGGGATGGGTTCTATATCCAATATTTGTCAGCATCGTACTATTTATCATAAAAAGAACAAGGCGGCTAGGGCTGGTATTGCTTCTTTCACTGTTGGTAGGAAGCATGGCTGTAGCCTATATGAGGTGTTATACAGGATATGAAAAACCAGCCATGGACTACCTAGGAGCACACCTGGCGATTAAATCCGGAGCAGATGTTGGAGTGCCATGCCAGATTGATGGTACATTTCCTGCAGGAGCCACTGTACGAACTACGATATTTGCGTTTATTGTAGGATATGCTCTGTCAAGGAGGTTTCCACGTGGATGTTATCTTTTGTGGCTTTATCCAGCTGTAGTTTCAATTAGCAGATTGTACCTCTTACAAGAATATCCTACAACTGTGATATCTGGTGTAATCTTTGGCATATTGATTGCAAATATAGTATCCAAGAAATTAAAGATCGAACTAATCTTTGATAAATCAAAAACCTAGTTCTTGCATAACTTTGGAGCTTATCAAAACCATTGCATAATGATCAGCATCGTGGCTGTATATCCAATATCTGACATCACGTTCTTGTTTTGTTTTTCTTAATCCAAAATTAAGCTCATTCATAATTGTAAAACCGATCTTTTTTGCAACCTTTTGCTCCTTTGTCATAATAACTTTGAATGCCCCTTTTTGTAATGCAAAGCCAAGTTTTACCATTTGTCCTGCTAGTTCTGTAGCTTTTCTTTCATCAACGATCTCAAAAGATTGGGCAACTGGTAACTGTGAAGGATGAAATTCCATGTTTTTCATAGATACTTGGTAAATAAAACTACTTGGTGATGCCAAAGATCCATTAAAATTTTAGAAAATAGATCAAAAATATGTTGAAAATTTTAACTCGTATGTCAAATACTGATCATAACAAAAACTTAATCGATTACAAAGGCTCATGAGTACATATGGCATCACTAGAGGCACTATCAAAATCATATGGTATTAAAAAAGCAGAAGTATCTAAATTACGAAAACAGGTTGAAAATAAACTAAAGGAAGCTGTTTCTAAAAAAAGAAGATCATCATCAGGTCTTGTTGCCTTGGAGCAGAAAAAAGAAGAACTAACCAGAGCAAAAGACCACGCCATGCAAGTTCTAAACCAGCATCTCTCACAAAAGGCAAGCATTGAGAGGCTCAAAATTGCTGCTGAAGAGAGACTAAAAGTAGAAGAAAATGCAAAAGATGAGGCAAAACAGCAAAGTGAGTATGGTCCTGCTGAAGAAAAAGCTAATGCTATTCAAAGGCTAAAGTATGTCGAGGAAAAAATTGCCGAATTACATGCAGAATTAAAAGAAAGGGAATCTAATATGGGAAGGTTAGAAAAAGAGATAGAATCTACTGAAAAAGAAAAGGCAAAGATCGAAGAACAACTCAAAAAACAAGTTCACACTAAACCTGCATTATTAGAACAACTCAAAGTGGGTACAAAAGAAGAAGCCGCATTGAGACCTAAATTTGAATCTCTACAAAAAATTGAATCACAAGTAAGCAATGCATT
The DNA here is from genome assembly GCA_028867675.1 of Nitrososphaerota archaeon. GTDB lineage: Archaea > Thermoproteota > Nitrososphaeria > Nitrososphaerales > Nitrosopumilaceae > Nitrosotalea. The sequence continues at coordinate 14,413 of JAGWGA010000013.1, forward strand.
ATCACAAGTTCACAAGAAGTTGGCTATACTTGCAGCTGCTAAAAGAAAGAGAATGGCAATACTTGCAGCTGCTAAAAGAAAGAGAATGGCAGCACTTGCAGCAGCAAAAAGAAAGATGATGGCCGCAAGACGAAAAAGATTAGCTGCCATTGCTGCTTTGAAAAGAAAAAGAATGGCGACAAAACGAAAACCTGCTAAAAGAAAAGCAACAAAGAGCAAAACAAAATCTCGTTCAAAAAAATCTCCCAAGCGAAAAGCGGCAAAACAAAAAATAAAGTCTAGACGAAAGTAGTAATCCTACGCTTAATTAATATTGAATTAATTTTTCCGTAACGATATGTCTTTACCCCAACGTATTATTGTAGAAATTCTTGATATGCCAAATCTTAGAAATCCGTCTATGATATGCGGATTTCCTGGAAGTGGATATGTTGGAAAAATTGCAATCGATCATATTATTGAAGAATTAAAAGCAATTCCATTTGCAAACATGTTCTCATCCTCATTTCCTCCTCAAGTTTTGATTCAATCTGATGGAACTGCTGATCAAATGAAAAATACTTTTTACTATTCTAAAGGTGACACAAATGATTTGATTCTATTGAGTGGTGATGCACAACCTGTAACTCCAGAAAGTGAATATGAAATGGCTGAAGAAATTGTAAAAATCTGTGACAAATTGGGCGTAAAAACAATCTACACTCTTGCTGCATATATCACTGGAACTTTTTCTAAAAATCCCAAAGTGTATGGTACTAGCACTGTATTGCAAATTGTAAATGAATTTCAAAAGTATGATGTATCTACTATGAACAGTGGAAGCATAACTGGAATGAATGGTCTTATCCTCGGTGTTGCAAAGAGAAAAGGAATTAATGGAATTTGTTTACTTGGCGAAACTTCTGGATATGTAGTTGACGCAAAGGCATCAAAAATTGTTCTTGAAACACTGATAAAAATGCTGAACCTTAAACTTGATCTTGCAGGAATAATCAAGAAAGCTCAAGACACAGAACATCTTGTAAAAACAATTGAAGAACAAATGAATCAGAGATCTGGTGGAGGTTCTCTACCAATGCCGCAACACGACAAAAAATTGGGATATATTAGTTAAGATGAAAAAACGCGGACCAATAGTTCTGATTGCAGGAGTTGTGATGATTACACTTGCTGCATCGATTGCTTATTTGATAATGCCAAAAGAACAAGGTATTAACGGAGATTTTTTTCCATCCCCAGAAAGCCTGTTTGATAATGTATCTGATAAAGTAACAATTGAAGCAGGTAATGTGTATACATTCTCACACACTGTTAATGCTGCCAACGTGCCTCTGATGTGGGGAGTTCACATTGTAGATTACAACCCAGATGATAATGTAGGAATAAAAATATCCAACATTTTTGGAGACAAGTTTGGTGAGTTTACTGAGACTGACCCAATTTTCATAAAATCCTTTGATGTTTTAAAGGCTGATACGTATAATTTCAATATCGAAAACAAGGGCAAGACGCCCATTACTGTAATAATGCTGTTTACTGAGAATCCTGAAAAATCTAAGGCCTTAACTGATCCTAATTCACCATTTGTCAAAAATATCATTCCGTTGGCTGAGGCAGGGTTTCTACTAATCATCGGAATTATTGTATTAATTGCTGGGATAATACTTAGCGTAATGGACTGGAGAAAAGGGAAGAATCAATCTAGCAGATATATCTAGAATTCTAGTACTACTAGTTTTCCAAATTTTCCGACATTGAGTGCATTTTCGCCTCTGAATGTGGAAATGTATCCGTTTTCAATTCTGACCTTGGAACCTTGTTTTACCATCTTTATCTGTGCATCCCATAGACTAAGCTTGATCTGTCCAGTTTCATCTTTTAACATTGCATCTGCAACTTGAGCTTGTCCGCCTGTTTTGAGGTTGACAGTTCTTGGTTCACTGATGCTTTCGATTACTCCTTCGACCGGTTCGAGCTTGTTTTGCGGTCTGCTCAGTTGATCTATACTTGGCATTTAAGAAAATTTTCCATCTTCAAATAATAAGTGTTTTGATAGATACTTCTGTTAATTTGTTGGAGGTTTGATCTATTTTGATACTAAAAATTCTCCGTGCTAAGTTTCGAGGTTTATAGATCTTAGAATATCACGATTAACAATTTTTGACATTAAACTTGGTAGAACCACAAAACGAACAATGTGGCTTGTTCCACGTCAGATACCCTAACGCTTCTTCAATGTCTTTAAGTTTTCTACCTTGATGACCGTTTTCACATACAATGTGAACAGGAGGCATATTCATGATATTCTAAAAATGTGATTGTGATAATTAAGAATTTTGAAGTAACCTTTGTTTTGAAGCAAGTTTTATCAGATTCTCAATTTTATTCTGTCCTAAATCTATTTTGATTCCTGCTTGTTCAGCAGGAGTTTTCTTTATTGAACTATGTTCTTGTATGAAATTATGATAAATTCAAAAATTTACTTGGAAATAATCTGATTTTTCAACCAAATTGCAATCTGTTTAGTTGCAGCATTGTGCGACATGTCGATTATCGGTAAGAGCACGTTGTTGGTAGTATTTTTCAGATATGGCTTGAATTGTGGCATCTCGGTATATTCTATTGCAGCAAAGTGGATCTTTCCTTCGATCTGATCCTTGATTATTTCAGGTGTAGGTGGAAAGCCTTGTGGTTCGTATAGTATTCCATCTGCCCATCTTGCAGGAGGAGCAGAATTGCCTAGAGGGACATTGTTTGTCTTTATGCTAAGAAAATCTTCAATGCTGTTGACTTTAACAAGCTCATGAATTATGATTTCATTTATTGGCTGATGCCTGATTGTTACCATAATTGTAAAGCAATAGGTGGAACATTTAACGGATCCGATTGTATTGGACTTTAGAATATTGTCAAGAGTTTGACTGGAGTACCAAAATAATCATTACAATTGTAAATGCTGCAAAAATAGCACCAAATCCAATTACCATCTTGGCATTTCTCTTCATGTAATTCCTTCCCAGTCTAGTAATTTAAGATATTACTAGGTACGAATATCTCAGATCTTGGTTTTCCTCAAAGATAATCTGATTAGATTTTAAATAAGGACGTGCAAGTCTAATTCATCATGACCGAACAGCCAAGAACCTTTTTCAATTTTTCATTCTTTAAAGTAGACCCTAAATGGAGATGGATGGCAGATCTTGCAAAAGAAGAGTCTGCAAAGGAAGTAGAAATCATTCTTAAAAATTCGCAGATAAAGTATAGGACATATTCAACACTTGGTCTAAGGGATGACGCTGAATTTCTATTTTGGTTTGCATCTGAATCACTTGAAAAAATTCAGGATGTTACATCAAAATTATATCTTACAGTCTTTGGAAAATATATTTCTCCAACCCATGTTTACTTGTCAAATACAAGACCATCAATGTATGCAAATAATCCTCCACCGCGTGGTTGGTTAGGGGGTGAAGCACAGAAACAATATGTCGTTGTTTATCCTTTCATCAAGACAAGAGAATGGTATCTCTTACCGATTGAAAAACGAAAAGAGATGATGGCAGAACACATCCAAGTTGGACACCGATATCCCGAAGTGCAACTTAACACGACCTACTCTTTTGGAATTCACGATGAAGACTTTATGCTCGCATTTGAAACTGATAACATCAACAAGTTTCAGGATCTTATAATGGACTTGCGTGAAACTCGAGTAAGTGGATATGTTGCAGTAGATACACCAATGATTGTATGTGTCAAAAAAGATGTTGTTCCTTTGATTAGGAGTCTTGGATGATGAAAGCCCTAAAGGAATGGGCTACTGTTGTAATGGCGCTTGAAAATGGAGATCAAACAGTTTTACTCCGAAAGGGTGGAATACTTGAGACTGCTTCTGGTTTTAGAGTTGAAGACAAAAAATTTACACTATTCCCAACATATGAGCACCAAGATAACACCTCACTAAAATCACAATTTTACAGATATCTTGCAGATGCAAGAGAACAAAAGCCACGTGAGGGTTTTAACAGAATAACATCCTATGCCGAGGTTCTTGCTGAGCACGACGTTTCATCTATGGAGAAAATTGAGAAACTCTCAGATTTTCATATCTGGAGTGATTCGTATATTGTTGAGAGGATGAACTGGATGCCTCAAAAGCCAATGACTGTAATTTTCTTGAAAGTTTACAAGATTCCTCCAGTTGAGATTCCTGTACTCCCAGAATATCATGGATGCAAATCTTGGATAGACATAAATGTAAATAATGAATCTGAAAAATCTGTTTTAAATGAAGCAGAACTTGAAAAAAAATTATCAGAGTTTAGGAGGATTTTAAATTGAAATATAGAAAATTAGGTAAAAGTGGAATCGAAGTATCTGAAATAGGATTTGGAGCTTGGACTCTGGGCCTTGACTGGTGGGGTAAAAAAATCGAAGATGATGAAGCTAGGAAGATGTTAAAACGCGCATTTGATCTAGGCATTAACTACTTTGAGACCGGTGACATTTATGGAAGAGGAAAAAGTGAAAAACTAATTGGTGAAGTATTCTCTGGAATGCGAAATGAAATTGTTTTGTCCACAAAATATGGTTATGATATTTACTCTACTGAACAGATAGGTCACAAGGAACTTCCACAAAAATTTACAACTGAATTTACTGATTTTGCTTTAAAGAAAAGTCTTGAAAGATTACAAACAGATCATGTAGATGTATATGGTTTACACAATCCAAAAATCCATACAATTCGAGACAAACAGATCTTTGAGTTTTTGGACAAAAAGATCAAAGATGGTATAATCAAAAGTTACCAGATTGCATTGGGTCCTGCTATTGGATGGACACAAGAAGGAATAGAATCAATGAAGATTACAAATGCTACTGCAGTTCAAACTGTCTACAACATACTCGAACAAAATCCTGGAAACATACTGATTGCAGAAGCAGAAAAGCATAACGTAGGAATTCTAGTTCGAGTACCAGATGCTTCTGGAATATTGACCGGAAAAGTAAACGCAGATACAAAGATTAGTGAAAAAGACCACCGTTCAGTAAGAACTGGCGACTGGGTAAAAGAGGCACTAAAAAAAGTAGACCAGTTGATGCCTATTGCAAAAAGAAATGGACTAAACATTACAGAACTTGCAATCAAATTCATTTTATCTCAAAAATCCGTCTCATCTGTACTGCCTACTGTGGTAAGCGAAGAGGAAATTGAGATGTTCTCTGCAATGTCTGATGGAAAATACCTCAGCGATTCTGACAAAAATGAGGTAACTGGTCTATTCAACCAGTGGCCATCATATGACTTGAAAGCATCAGCACAGACTGCGTAGATTCTAATAGTTTTAAATTAGTTTTCTTAAAAATTTATGCTGTGATTGGATCTTCGATGTTAAATTCATGTTCTACAAAATATTCTACTCTGGTTTTCTTAAACTCCCTAGAACTAAAGAGAATCTTGTAATCGTCAACATTTACTTGTTTTTGAATTTGTTTTGCCATGTCTTCCGCATCTGCAATTGATTTGCAATGAACCATGGAAAATACACTATATGGCCAGTCTGGATATACTGGTCTTTGATAACAATGACTAATCTGTGGAAATGCTCCAAGCTTTGCACCAACTTCTTCGATTTTTTCATCGGGAACTTTCCAAACTATCATACCGTTTGCAGTAAAACCTACTTCTCTATGTCGTAATATGGCAGCAAATCTTCGCATTACTCCAATCTCTTCATATTCTCTTACTTTGTCCAAAAGTTGCTCTTCTGTTATTCCAAGTTTTTGTGCTGACTTTAAAAATGGTCTTTCAACTATCTCAAGATCTTTTTGTAACTCTCGTATGTAGTTCTTCTCTTCCTCAGTTGCAACAAACTTTGTCTCTACAATCTTTTTCTTTTCTTCAGATGGTTTAACGTCTGATTTCTTTTCATCTACCATCTCAAGTTTTACTCCAATCTTGAATAGTTTTATTGTAGGAAGTAATCTTGTCTTTAAAATACCTGGTAACTTGGAGAATTTGTCAATCTCTGTTTTTAGATCAGATCCTGGTGGAACTGCCAAAGTAAACCAAAGATTATACTCGTGATTTCTCTCATAATTGTGACTTACACCCGGATGTTTGTTTACTTGATTTGCAACATAATCTAATTTCTCTGGTTCGATTGCCATTGCAACTAGTGCGCTCTTGTATCCTAATTTTCTTGTATCAAATATCGCGCTAATCTGTCTGATGATTCCTGCTTTCTTTAGAGCAGCAAGTCTTTGCATCATCTCTTCATCAGACAGGCCAAACTTTTTTGCCATTTGTGAATATGGTTTTGGAGTCAAAGGAAAAGTCCACTGGATTTCATTTAGAATCTCTTTGTCCAGGTTATCCATTCTACAGCAAAAAGATTGGCTTACAATTAAAAACGTTACCTAGTTTTTCATAGAATCTATAAATATCATTCAAAGTCAGCGTGATTGATTGATAGTTGATCTAAATCTTAGAGGAGATTTGGTAATTATAGTAGGCGGGGGAAACGAAGGCCTAAAAAAAGTTAATACTCTTTTGACACAAGACTGCAAAATTCTTCTTATCAGCGATTCAACCAATAGACAAATTCAAAATTATGTAAAACTAAAAAAAATTAGTTTCAAAAAAATGAAATTAGATGATGCTGATTTCTTAACAAAATTCAAACCTTTCATGGTATTGGCAACTACAAACAATAAAGAACTCAATCGTAAAATTGTTGAACAAGCAAAGAAAATGCATTGTTATGCATATGCATCAGATGATCCAGAAGTTAGCGATTTTGCATTTGGTTCTGTAATTAATATAGATGATACTGTGCAAATTGCAATATCTACAGGAGGTCGAAGTCCTGCCATGGCAAGGAAATTAAAAATCCAGACAGAAAAAATCTTTCAAAAATTAATTAAAAAAGAGGATATTTATCATATACAACTTCAGGATTTTGCCAGAAAGGCAGCCAAGGCCAAGATCGCCCAATTTCCTGAAAGAAGAAAGTTTCTCTATAGTGTTATGAATGACAATCATGTTAAACAATTAATACAAGACGGAAATCTAAAAAAGGCACAGAAGCGGGTTATGGAAATGCTAGGTGATCTAATCTGACAAGTGATGTAATCAACGCTAGAGTTACTTTTAGAAAGTCTCCTATTCATATGCTTGAAAGATTTACTTTTCGCGATGTTGATTCTGCTTACGAGTCATTTTTGAAACATTCTGGACTACAAGAATGTGTCATATTGCAAACTTGCAATAGAGTTGAACTCTTTGGATGTACAAATACAGCAGATCTTGAAAAAATAAAAAAGACTTGGGCATCTGTTGCAGGACTAGAAGAAAATGCGTTTAGAGATAATCTTGAGATAAGTCAGGGAACTGACGCCTATACTCATTTGCTCAAACTCAGTTCTGGACTTGATTCTCTTGTAATAGGAGAAGAGCAGATACTTGGTCAGATAAAGGACTCTATAACTACTGCAAGAGGGCTAAAAGCCTCTGGAGAAAATCTCAATACTTTATTTGATAAAGCAATTAGAATTGGTTCTCGTGTACGTCAAGCAACTGGAATCAGCAAGGGTAGTATCTCTGTTGGTTCTATGGCAGTAAATCTTGCAGAAGAAAATGTCGACGACTTGAAATCAAAGCATATTTTGTTAATTGGAACAGGAGAAGCGGCAAGTTTAGTTGCAAAATCACTCAAAAAACGAGAAATCGACTTTCTTGTTACAAGTAGAACATTGGAGCGCTCAAAGGCGTTTGCAGAAACTGCAGGTGGAAAAGCAATTCCATTTGATGATGCTACATCTAATTTCAAATCAATTGATGTCTTGTTTGTAGCTACTACTGCACCATACTTTCTTGTTACCTATGATAGAGTAAAGGAAGCAATGGACTTTCGTAAAGATGGTATGCTCATAATGGATCTCTCTAATCCGCGAACTGTAGATGATAAAGTATCAACAATTGATAAAATCAAGGTAATGAACATGGACCAAATTGCAGAAATGGTTCAAAAGAACATGGATACTAGGATGGGAGTAGTATCTTCAGCAGAGCAAATTATTAATGATGAACTTCCAGTAGTAGAGGCGGCAATGAAGAGACTCGAAGTAGAACCTATTGTAACTAACGTCTTTAAGGAAATAGACCAGGTACGAGTCAAGGAATTGAAAAAGGCCCTTCAAATGCTAGGTGAAAAAGATGAAGGAAAAATACGAATCATTGACCAACTTACTCAGGCAATAGTTGAAGATATCATGTCAATTCCTATGAATAATCTACGAAAGGCCTCAGAACAAGGGGATTCTGAAATTCTAAAAACTGTTACCAAGCTCTTTGATTATAAGATAAGAGAGTAACAAATTATATTGCTAAAAAAGAGTATTTTGTATAATGTCTTTTCCTAATTTGAGACTACGACGTCTAAGAACAACTGCCAAAATTAGGGAACTTTTAGAAGAGGTACGATTATCTCCAAAGGATCTTATCTGTCCAATCTTTGTTCAAGAGGATCTAAAATCAAGAATTCAGGGAAGTTCTATGCCCGGTATGGAAAGACTCCCACTTTCTGATGTGGTAAATGAAGTAAATTCAATTGCACAATTAAAAATTCCCGCAGTAATGGTATTTGGAATTCCAACTCTCAAAGATGATCATGGTACATCTGCATTTACTCAAAATGGAATTGTACAAAAAACAATTTCTGAAATAAGAAAAAATCTTGGAAATGATATTGCAATAATGGCAGATGTCTGTCTTTGCCAGTATACAAGTTCTGGTCATTGTGGATTGGTAAAAGGCGATAAAATAGACAATGACTCTAGTCTTCAAACATTAGCAAAAATTGCTGTAAGCCAAGCTCAAGCTGGAGTGGATGTTGTATCCCCATCTGCAATGATGGACGGACAAGTGAAAGCAATAAGGCAAGGCCTTGATGATGCTGGTTTTCACGATGTTGCAATAATGTCCCACTCTGCAAAACATCGCTCATCATTGTATTCACCATTCAAAGATATGGCACACTCTGCTCCACAGTTTGGAGACAGAAAGAGCTACCAATTACCATACTCTAATCCAAAAGAAGCTATGCGAGAGGTCGAGACTGACATACAAGAAGGAGTTGATATTGTTATGATAAAACCTGCACTTGCATATCTTGACTTGATCTCTATGACACGACAAAAATTCAATGTCCCAATAGCCGCATATAGCGTCTCAGGTGAATATGCACTAGTCAAGGCAGCTGCAATGGCTGGATATATTGATGAGACAGAGGTTACTTTGGAGATTCTCACTGCCATAAAACGTGCTGGTGCAGACATGATAGTAACATATTTCTCAAAGGGTGCAGCAAAAGCACTCAACGAGAGATGAGAGAAGACCAGTCTTTTGAAATAACACGAGCATATGACCTACTACCACATGTAGTGGGTGCTAGCTGGGCGTCACTTTGGTTTAGAATGAATAATAGAAGAAGGCCCACTCAAGAAGAATTTCGAGAAAAAGTTGCTGAATATTTCAATATGTTAGAACCATTAACAAATGCATTTCCAGAAGATGAAAATTTCAAAGAAATTACTGAATATGCACGTGAAAAACATGAAGACGAAATTAGAAAAATTTTAACTGGAAATAACCCTGAAATTGAAAAGCGATACAAAAGATACGTCGACTATGGTTAGATCTCTTTTTTTAATTCATCAAGAAATTTTTTCATAATTTTAATTCTCTTTCTTGCTTCTAATTTTCCAGTTTTTGTGTTCATTGTTTTTTCTAAAAGCAAAAGTTTTTTGTAAAAATGATCTAATGTCCAAGCATGGTCATCTGGAGAACGTTTCTTACAAAAAGGATCGACCTTGTTGTAAAATGGTCTATTCTCTGCGCCGCCCACTGCAAATGTTCTTGCTATGCCTATTGCTCCCAGTGCATCTAACCTATCTGCATCTTGCAATATTTTGCCTTCTAATGTATTAGGAACAATTCCTCGTGAAAAACTATGATCTCTTATGGCATCTGCAATGACATTCATTTCATCCTGGGTAAAATCATATTTTTTTAAAATTTTTCTTGATTCTTCTGCGCTTTCTAATGATGCATTCTTTGATCTAGGATCGGATTTTGGATAAGTTGTAATGTCATGTAATAATGCTGCAGCAGTAATTATTCTAATGTCTGCTTTTTCTTTTCGTGCAATCATTGTGGCATTTTTTAGCACTCTCATTATATGTTCAAAATCATGAGCCGAATCGTTTTCTAGCTTCTTTCTTACCTGATCTCTTAATTTTTCTAATTTCAATTTGGTCTTTGAAAGGAATTCTTATTTTATAAATTGAGGTTTTCCATACATCTTGAATCTATATCTGAAGAAAAATTTTAGAAATGTCTTTGTAAACTTCAAATAATTTTAAACAATTAATTTCTGAAACTCTATTATCATAAAAAATGGATTTAAAATCCAATATACTTATTAGTTAAAATCACGTATGGGCTCTATGAATGCCAAGGCGTGGAAATGTTATCGATGCAACCTGACCTTTACTGATGAATCCTACGCTGCTTTACATGAAGATCTCTCAAAACACCATGTCAGAGAAATCCAAATTGTAAAAGTATAGAAACTCAAGTGAAAAGATATTCTTAGAGATGACTAGATAGCAACATGTCGTACACAAATATTTCCAATATGAATTTTGAAGTCTCAGAAGAGCAAAAAATTTTCCTTGAAAAAATCGATAGAGTTTGTAAATCAATTAGAGATCATGAAACAAGATGTTATCTAGATGAGAAATTAAACGACAGACTAATTCCTGAATTTGGTGAAATTGGAATGCTTGGATGTCCAATATCTAAAAAATATGGAGGTCTTGGATTTGATATTTTGACTTATTTATTTGCAATAGAACGAATTGGACGAGAAGGAAATTCACCGCGTACATTTTTTTCTGCACATATATCCATTGGTCAAATGGTTATACAAAACTGGGGAAATGAGGAGCAAAAAAAGAAGTATCTTCCAAATACTACAAATGGAAATAGCATAATGGGTTTTGCACTAACTGAACCAGATGCTGGAAGTGATCCTGGAAAGATCTCAACAAAATTTGAAGAACGTGGAGATAACTATGTTCTCAATGGCATAAAACATTGGGTTGGAAACGGTACATTTGCTAAAGTTATAACAACATATGCACGAGGACCTGACGGAAAGATTTCTGCATTTATTGTAGATACAAACTCAAAGGGTTTTCAAGCTGAAGAGATGCACAATAAAATGGGACTGCTTACAATAAAAAATGCAGAGATTACTTTTGAAAATTGTATTGTTCCAAAACAAAATCTTCTTGGAAAACTTGGAAATGGTTTGAGTATTGCATATAGCGCAATTATAGATGGAAGATTGAGTGTGGCAGCAGGTGCAGTGGGAGTTATGAAAGACTGCCTTGATGAATCAATAAGATATTCACAAAAAAGAGAACAGCACGGCTCAGTCCTTGCAAAAAAACAATTGATTCAAGAACATATTGCCACAATGATTGTAAATATAGAAAGTTCTAGATGGCTAGTATATCGAGCAGGATTTGCAAGGCAAAAACTCCAAGATTATGTGGAAAACCTAAAAGAAAACAATCCAGACTGGCTATCTTTACTCGATAGAGAAAACAAGGAATATTCTGCTCTACGAAATAGAGCAGACAGGCTTGCCGCTATAGCAAAACTTCATGCAACAAATGCTGCATTTGATTGTGCAAATAGAGCAGTTCAGGTCTTTGGCTCATACGGGTATCAGAAAACAAGCAGAGTGGCAAGACACTTTCTTGATTCTAGAGCAATTGTAATCTATGAAGGAGCAAACGAAGTGCTCAAACTCAAAATCGCATCACTTGAAATGGGTGACAAGTATGACGCATACTAGCTTTTCATCAAAACTTTGTGCATTATATCTAGACCTTCATGTATCTGATCTTTTGTAATTATTAGTGGAGGTATAATCCTCATTGATTTTTGACCTGCTCCCAAAGTTAACAATCCATGTTTGAATAACTCTGTAAGTTTTTTGTCACGACGTGCTGTTGTATCAAATTCAACTCCTACCATCAAACCTAATCCTCTGACATCTATTACTCCTTTTTTTCCAATCATTTCTTCCAAACCTTTTTTCAGTATACGACCCATCTTTGTTGCATTATCTAATAATTTATCTCGCTTTATTACCTGTATAACCCGTGATCCAACTGCCATGTCTATTCTGTTTCCTCCACCCCATGTACTTGATAACACTGATCTTTGTCCTGGATCAAATTTCTTGTTATATGCAGTAGCTCCTATTTGTAATGCCTTTGCAGTACTCATGATATCTGGTTTAATTCCGTAATGCTCAAAGGCCCACCACTTGCCAGTGTGCCCTATTCCAGATTGGACCTCATCCAAGATTAATGGAACCCCATACCTTGTAGCAAACTTTCTAAGATTTGAGATGAATTTCTTACTTGCAACATTGTACCCTCCTTCTCCTTGGATTATTTCAGTTAGAATAAATGCAATTTTATTTTCTTTTAATAAATTCTCGGCAGCATCAATTTCTGGATCATCGTCTTTTATACAAAATTTGATTCTCTTTGATGGAAATTCTGGAAAGTTGTACTTTTGAACAGGTCTGCTATATGTAAAACTAAGAGCCCCTAATGTTCTTCCATGAAATGCACCAGTACAAGAAATTCCGGGGAGTGGACCTCGTTTTCTATATGCAATCTTGATTGCATTTTCAACCGCTTCAGCACCGCTGTTGATAAAAAATGTCTTAAAACCACTAGGTAGTATAGTTGAAATGTTTTCTGCAAGGTCGGCATGTTCTTGACAGTAAAAATCCTGTCCTGCTATCTTGTATGTTCCATTTGATGAATATGCAGCAAGTATTTCTATTATATCTTGATGCGAATATCCTAAAGGACAAGCACCAATGTTGGATGTAAAATCAAGGTACTTGTTACCATCAATATCTTCTATGATGCAATTGTGTCCGTGTGATACAACAAGTGAATACATGAATGTTGAATCATATGCATGTTTTTTCATAGTATCAATAACACGCATGGCTTTTGGCCCAGGTATCTTGTCTTTGGTTTCTATCTTCTCCATCTTTCTACTGGGGTATAGTAAAATTTTCTAATAAACACTGGCATGGATAGTCATGGGTGAAAATCATAGAGGATTTGATGAGCCAAATCGTAAACAAAGACAAAGAAGAGAGAAAAAGAAAAGAAAGGTGCAGAGAGTGGGATTTGAACCCACGAACCCCTAAGGGAAGGGATGTCTTATAGAAGATCTTGAGTCCCTCTCGGTTGACCGGGCTTCGGTATCTCTGCAACGAGAGATCCCTTTACTGAATATATAACTGAAACCGTACTTGCCTTGATTTTCTGAATGCTTTTACTGTTCGCTTATAATTTTCTCTGACATGGCAGGCATGGTATAGAAAAACTCATCTTCAAAACCAAAGTCCTGTTTTCCAGTCTTTCTTAATGCTTCAAAATATCTCATACAGTTTGTGTAAAACTCGTTTGATGTGGGTTGACTTGTTGTCTGCATGTATGATGGTTGAAAAAATAAGGTTTGTACACCGATGTAAGAAATTTTAGACTCTGTTATTTCCTTTTTTTTATTAATTATCCATCTAGCATATTCAGAGATTTGATAGGCCATGGACAAATTCTATATGATTTGATGCTCCCATTCCTTCTACAATCTTCTCAATTTTACCATCTAATCCAATTAGGTACGTGATTCGTCTAGTGTACATTCCAAGAGCCCCTTTTGCATCATATAGTGAAGCCACTTTTTTTCCAAGATCTGAGAGTATCTTAAAGGGGAGTTTATGTTTTTGACAAAAGTCTACATGTGATTCTATGGAATCTTGGTTTATTCCAAAAACTTCATAGTCATTTGATACTTTGGGATAATAATCTCTGATGCCAATTACTTCAGCAGTACAGCCTGGAGTATTATCTTTAACGTAGAAAAAAAGTACTATCTTTTTCTTTCCAAAATAAGAAGAGAGTTTTATATTCTCACTAGTGTTTGATTTGAGTTCAAAGTCTGGCGCAAGGTCTCCAACTTTCATGATATGCTTTTAGAATTATTCTCTGATATAGTTGTTGTAAGAAATTTTTCTATCCTGTAGTTTCTTGTATTCCAAGCCATGCATAGCCTTTTTGTTCCAATTCATCAGCAAGCTCCTTTGGACCTTCTTTTATCATCTTTCCTTGTGCCATAACATGGACAAAGTCAAGCTTGTCTAGGAATTTTAGAATTCTTGCATAGTGGGTGATTACTATGACAGTTGCATCTTTTCTTGAAACTGCGCTGATGGCCTTTGCCACTGCTTGTACTGCATCAATATCTAGACCTGAATCTGGTTCGTCAAGAATTGATATTCTTGGTTGTAGTACTGCCATCTGCAAAACCTCTGATCTTTTCTTTTCTCCACCTGAAAATCCTTCATTGAGATATCTTGACAAGAAATCGTGCTTTAGTCCTACTTCATCAAGATTTTTCTTGAGATAATTTTGAAACTCTCTAACTGTAAGAAAGACCTCTCTTTTTTCATCTGCAAGTGATTTGCTTAGTGCATTGTATGCAGTTCTTAGAAAATGTGAATACCCGACACCTGATACTTCAGTAGGATATTGAAATGCCAAAAACAATCCTTTCTTTGCTCGTTCATCAGGAGAAAGGCCAAGGATGCTTTCGCCATCTAATAAAATATCTCCTTTTGTAACTTCATACTTTGGATGACCTAAAATTGTATATGATAAAGTGCTTTTTCCAGATCCGTTTGGACCCATTATGGCATGAACCTCTCCTGGACCTGTCTTGAGATTTACTCCTTTGAGAATTTCTTTACCGTCCCTTTGTACATGGAGGTCTTTAATCTCAAGTATTGCCATTATACCTACAAGATGATTTTGGATATATAATCTAACAAAAAATTAGCGTTAGCTAATTCTGATTCTAGAAATTTAGAATAATAACACTAGGCATACTTTCTAAAACTGTCAGGCTGATGGTACCACAATTCCAGTTTACCATTTTCGTTTATGGGAATGGTAACTATGTAATTAAATACCAAACACTATTCATGAGTGATGAAAAAATCTGCATCGCAATTGATATTGATTATAACAATTCTTGCCCTCTCAAATAGTGGAATCTATTTTGTTACTGCTTATTCACAAATGAATGAATCTTCTGACGATTCAAGCAAAATCCAGACAATGGTCTTTGCAACAGCTGCGATATCTTATCTTCCACTTGGAATATGGATGGTAAAGAACAGATTCCATAGTAGAGCACCATATGTTATTACAAGTTTGATCTCATTGGCGCTAATTGGACTCTATATTGCATCAAGGACAATATCTCTTCCTATAGTTGGAATACAGCAAGATATTGGTGTGATTGATATGGTTGCCAAAATCACTCAGGGCTCAATCATTGTAATGTCTGTTATATTGATACTGAAATGGAATAAAGAAAAGATCAAACTTACACAATAATATTTTACTTTTCTGAGAATTTTTCCCAGAGTCTTTGAATCTTTTGATCCATTGTAAATTTTTCAATTTTACAAGTGATTTCACCATCTTTGAATTTGATATCTATGCCTGAAACTAGACTTTTGTAGTAACTCTCGTCAAGACCTTCAAGGGTTCGGACAACTTTAGTCTTTTTTACCAGTCCAAGATTTTCCAAGTTTTTTATCTTTCTATATGTGGTAGAATTTGGAATTCCTAGATTATTTGATATCTCTTGCGCACTCATCTCATTTTTTGACAATGTAGAAAGAATTTTTCTGCTATATTCATCCCCCAAAATGGATAAAATTTCATCATCGTCTGTCATTTTCAGCTTTTCTTGACTGCAATAATCAATACAACAAATCCAGCTATCTCAAAGCCTTCTTCGATTATTTTTTGGAGATTCTCGTTTTGAAGAAACGCAAGAGCATACTCCATGACTGTTTCTCCAAGAACTAGAAGTGTGAAGCCTATTACAAGAAGAATCATTGGTTGATATTTTGTTCTCTTGAATGCCTTGGCTGCAAAGAATACTAGTAAAAATCCTACAATCAAATGTGCGGCAAGGAGAATATATTCGGTTATACCTGATTCTTCCATTCTACATCAATTTTACAAATTTACTATCTTATAGTCTTGGTGTTAATCTTCGCCTAATTCTTTGTCTACTTTGTCTCTGAGTGATTTGTAATTGGAAAATCTCTTATTCCAATGTGAAAAGAACTTGTATTCCTTAATTGCAACAATCAACAGAATTATTGCAAATATTATTGAAATTACGATAAAGACTCTCAATCCTAATAATATCGGTGCAGTATGCTGACGAGCTCCTGACTGCATCATCATGGGTAATTCTCTAATTACTGTGCCATTTTGATCAACTAGTTGGAGATGCATTCCGGAAATACTGTGTGTACCTGTAAAATTTGGCCCACCCTGTCCTTGAAATCCTTGACCACCTTGTTGATATTCTAAATGTCTTATGTTGTAGTCTGGATGTCCAAGCAAAACTCCTCCTAATACCACTGCGACAGGTCCAAAAAATAATGCACTTGCAATAAATATCAAAAATAAACGTCTTGAACTGTTAGTGTGAGCTAAAAGTTCATCTAAGATTTTTAAAATATTCTCAGATTCTTTTTTATCGTCTTTATCTTCAGGTATGTCTTTTTCAGGATAATTGTTTTCAGGCTCTGACATCTACTAGATCTCTCCTGTTTGGATTAAAAATGCTTCGCTAACTTTGTTCTTCATCATGTTTCTCCTTCCTAGGGAAAATATCTTCATATGGTTCTAAAATTAATTTGCAAAACTCTCTTCCCTTCTGAGTAACTCCGTATTTTATTATCTTCTTGTTTCCCCATGCTTGCTCTGTTCTCTTTATGAAACCTTTTTTCTCAAGACTTTCAAGTATGTCCTTATGTTTCATTAAATTCAAGCCACAATAGCTAAGAAGTGATGTCTGATTGAGATCACCAAATTCTGTTAATTTTAAAATTATATCTTTTCGTATGTAAATTCTATCTCTATATTCGTGTGACAAGTAATAGTGTGATGCAGTCCAAGTCAAGTATTAAGCTTTATCGAAATTTTATTTTTTGAGCACGAAATTAGTGCTAGTACATTTACCTTTCACTAACAATGTTCACTGACAAAGTGCCGTAATTCTTTATTAATTAATCACTGATCCCATGGATCATGAATACACAAGAACTGGTAAGAAACAAAAAGATGCTTGCCCTCATCATCGGTGTGGCAATATTTGCCACAGCAGGAGTGTCGGTAGCATCTGCACAAACAGCAGACCCCAGTACTACCGGTCAAACAAATACACCACCACAAATCCAAGGTTCAATTGTATCTGAACAGTTACTTTTGTCTAGTGTAAAGACAGATTTCTCCACTGCAGCAACAACTGCAGCAGGCGCAGTAACAAATGGTAAAGTGATAGGTGGAATGTTGACTGAGAAACAAGGATTCCTCGTGTACGCCTTTAGAGTAATTGACGACAAGAACATGGTTTATTCTGTGATTGTTGATCCAGGAAATGGAAGCGTACTATACACATCACCAGGTCACGCATTTTCAATGGGCGGCTTTGGAATGGGTCAAGGAGGAATGAGACATGGACACCATATGGGTGGCCAAGGATGGAATAAGCAAACACCATCATCTGGCGGAACAGCATCTCCATCAGGTAGTACAAATCCGTCTGACTATACAACCCCAAGTGGATTACAATAGTAATCCATTTTTTACTTTTTATTCTTAAACAAAGATCAGAACAAAATCTTCACTAACAATGTTCTTGAACAAGGTTCGATAATTGTTTTAACTGTATCATTTTGAATAATTAATGTGGTAATTGATATGCAATCTATCCAAAACATCAGTCATGTAAATTACTCTCTAGAAACATTCGAGTCATTTTGTGACGAAATTTTGCATTTGGATCCTAAAATAAGATTTGTTGGAATAATTGATGATAAAGGAAAACTGCTTACTAAAAATACAAGAAAAGGGTTAGAAGTTTTCATTGAGACCAAAGATCTAGAGATTCTTCTAATGGAAACCGCATTAGGGGTAAGGATGCGTAGAGAGCATGATGACCAACTTGGACCTGTAAACTTTACTATATCTTATGGTAGGAACATACTCTCTATAATATTTCCATTCAAGCAAGAAATGTTATGTGTCTCAGCTGAAAAAGAGATTGATTTTTCAAAAATTCCATTTGTTATACTACATCTCTTGGAGACAAGAATTGCAAAAAAGGTTTAGAACTCACATGAGAAAATAAAATGTTTGATAAAGGGAAAGATTTCAAATGTAAGGAATGTGGGATGCAATTCTTGGATGATGTTAGATTAGAAAGACACTTCAGAGTTGCTCATCCAACAAAACATGATGGATTTAGACAAAAATGGTATTGGGACAATTAAGATATGATGGATTTTAAACTAGAACCAAGAGATATTGCAAGATTAAGTACAATTGGAAACAATATTTGTAGAAAATGTAGTAATCCACTAGTTGAAGGGGATATTGTAATAAGAATTGGGGCAAGACCTACAAAATATTTTCATAAAGACTGTTTTAGACCTTACTGAAATTTTTCATTAATAATTTTATATCTAAAATTCACTCTTCACTAACAATGTTCTTGAACAAGGTTTGACAAGTGTTTTATGTAAAATTTTTTAACTAAGATATCATGATATCACATGCTTTGCAATTATGTAACTCCTATAGAGATTTCAGTGTATATGAAATTCTGTTGGATGAATTTTAAAGGGTATTAACTATGAAAAAAAATACACAAAATTTGACAGTTGAAAAAAACATGGAAGACGAATCTAACGACAATTCTATCGCACTTCGAGTTGAAAATCTCACCAAGATCTATAATACCTCTGCAGGAAGGGTGGTTGCTCTTGATAACGCAAGTTTTTCTATTAAAAAGGGAGAATTTGTTTCTATTGTGGGGCCTTCTGGCAGCGGCAAGTCTACTATACTAAATTTAGTTGGTGCACTTGATAGGCCTAGTAGTGGAAAAATCTTCATTGATGAAGTAGACATATTTTCCTTAACTGATTCTGAAATCGCTACTATGAGAAACAGAAGTATTGGCTTTATCTTTCAGTCATTTAATTTGATTAATCGCACTACTGTTCATAAAAATGTAAAATTGCCTGGAATTATAGCTGGCATGTCAAACGATGTAGCAGATTATCGTGCCATGAAAATATTGGAAGCACTTGATATTGCTGGCAAGGCAAAACAAAAACCAGTGAATCTTAGTGGTGGTCAACAACAAAGAGTTGCAATTGCCCGCTCTTTGATTAATAATCCAACTATACTATTAGCAGATGAGCCTACTGGAAACTTGGATACAAAGACTGGCGATGATGTATTTGCAATGATGAAAAATCTTTCACACAAATTCAAACGTACTATTGTAATGGTAACACACAATCCAGAGTTGGCAGAATCTACGGATAGATCCATATACCTACGAGACGGGAGGATAGAGAAAGATGTCGTCAATTAAACCGATCAAGTCTTTTACAAAAAGACTTGGTGTAAAAATAACAATTCCAATACTGATCTTGATGCTTCTCGTACCTACGACACTTGTTTCTTTTAACGCATATGGGCAAACAACTACTACTACAACTACAACAACTGGTGTGCCTCCGCAGACACAAGACTGTTTTGCTCCACTTACTACTATACTTGATGCCACTTATGCTGGACCTGTAGTAGTTGATTCGTATTGGGTAGACCAAGGAACGTCTTCTTCAACTGATATAACAAGTAATCCTGTCAAAAAGGAAATAGGTCCTGGAGAAGGACCATCAGTATTTGCTGTAGTCATGAATAATAGGAATTCAAACTTTCCAATTACATCCATCACTGCATTTCTAAACTTGCCATCTGGATTTGTAGCCACTGGGGAAAGCAAGAATCCCCAATTGCTTCAAAATTATAATCAAGCATCCGCAGTAGTCCATAAGGGAGGTACACAGGGACAACAGTTTGCTTTAGCAAATTATTATGGTCAAGTTCCAGTTGGAGGTTCATTTACTATGTATTTTAACATAAACGTATTACCTTCTGCCCAAGTTGGTACTCTTTCTACTACAGTTGTTGCAAATTATGTACAAGTGGGAGTGGTTGGACAACAATGTTCTTCTGCACTACTTGATGTCCCATTTGTACTCCCAGGAAAAGTAGTATTGGATGCATCTGTAGTAACTCCAGATCTTGTTCCACAGAGTAAAAATACAGTTTCATTTGCAATTGAAAACAAAGGTACTGCTGATGCAACTGGAGTGGTAGCAACAATTGCAAGTCTTGGCAATTCTAAAGGTGCCACAGGGTCAAGTAGTAGCGGAGGTGCACTTGTGTTACAGTCAACGTCTACAGTTCTTGTAAATCTTGGACCAAGTACATTTAACATTGGAACAATACATCCAGGCTCAAAAGTTATAGTAAGTACTACTCTTTTCCCAGGAGCTGCTGCAAGTGGTTCTACACAAAATGCAGAACTTTCAATAAACTATCAAAATGCTTGGGGTAAACTCTTAACAGCTGATGTCAATACGGGACTTGTTATTCCACCAAATCCACCAGAATCTCTTAGCTTGTCGTATCTTGGAAATACTACAACTCCTTTGAT
The DNA here is from genome assembly GCA_028867675.1 of Nitrososphaerota archaeon. Taxonomy (GTDB): domain Archaea; phylum Thermoproteota; class Nitrososphaeria; order Nitrososphaerales; family Nitrosopumilaceae; genus Nitrosotalea. The sequence goes on from JAGWGA010000013.1 coordinate 35,189, forward strand.
TACTTCAGGCATGTTAGATGACTTAAATTTTGCAGTTCAAAACAATAGTACTAATCCAATGTCTAATATTGTTGTCTCACTTGTACCACAATCCACTTCTGTATCTATAGTTGGTACATCTACTTGGACAATACAAAACATGAATCCTGGAGACAGACAGATATTGTCAACCAAGGTATATGCAGCAAATTCTCTTATCAACTCTCCATCTTCATTTACATTGACTGCAAACTATGTTTCAAAAGGACAATCACAAACAAACTCTCTTACACTTGGAACATTTGTTGTAGGAAACATCAAACTCCAAGTCTATGATCTTACATCTACATCTGGGGCCAGTCCTGGTGTTACAGGTAATCTTCTAAATCAGGGAAGTACAACTGGATTGTTTACAACAATCCAACTTGCTCCTTCTCCACTACTTGATGCAATCAGAGCTGCAAGAATTGCAAATTTCACAAATAGTACTAATGGACAAGCATCAACATTTGCAGGTTCTAGTTCACAAGGACAAGGCGGTGCCGGAGGTCAAGGATTCCAAGGACGTGGTGGCGGTGCCGGAGGTCAAGGATTCCAAGGACGTGGTGGCGGTGCCGGAGGTCAAGGTGGATTTGCACCGCAATTCATAGGAGATCTTTCACCTGATTCTCCAATTCCATTTAGTGTTCCTATTAGGGGAATAAATTCCCTATCTCCTGGAATGTATCCTGTAGCATTCAAAGTATTATATGCAGATGATCTGAAGAACTTTCATACTGTCATACTAAATGGTACGGTTGCTATTTCTGGCAAAGGTTCAGGACCTGTAGTGCGTCAAACATCAATTTTTGATAAGATACCGTTACCTATGCCGGAAATCACTATCCCAGCAATTGGAATTGCTGTAGCGATTGCAGTGACAATACTTGTAATAAAAAGAAAAAGATCGAAAAATAAAAAACTAAAACTAGTGGCAAAAGGTGAAGACGACATAGTTTCGATATTCGATAGTGACAAAAAGAAAAAAAATGAATCCTAAAGATATTTTTTTATTAGCTTTCGAGGCATTAGTTGATAGGAAAGTAAGAACAGTCCTGACCATACTGATGGTTGTTCTTGGAAGTAGTCTTGTTGTAATATTAAATGGACTAAGTGCAGGTCAAGCTGCTTTCTTGGAACAACAATTTAACACTTTGGCTGCTAACGTTCTTTTTGTAGGGAGTGGACAACGTTCATTCAGTTCTTTTGCAACTTCTACAAGTAATTCTTTGATAATAAATAATGTAGTTCTGGCAAAAATCAAATCTCTTCCAAATGTGTCTGACGCTATACCAGAATATACTGGATCTGTTCAGATGAATGTTGAAGGAAATACTCAACGTGCATCTATTACCTCAATTGATCCATCAAAGTTAGTAGTTGAACTACCAAATCTTCAATATGTTGATGGTTCTACAATAAAACCCGGAGATCGCTCATCAGCTATTGTTGGTGATACTATAGTGAATCCACCAGGTGCATCTACCCCATTTCTTACACTTGGTGAAACAATAAAGGCAACCGCGACTTATTCTGATTCAAGTGGATCACATACTGTAGTAAAAAATTTTGTTATTACTGGAATACTAAAACCGTCTGGTAATGCTGGAATAGATCGTTCAGTTATCATAAATCTTGATGCTGGTAATGAATTACTACACAAATTAAACAGGTATGATCAGATAATAGTTGCAGCTACCACTCCTGATGACGTGGATACAGTACAAGGAGAATTGACGTCTACATTTGGGAAAACTCTTGGTGCTACAACACCAAAAGCTTTGATGGCAGTAAGAGTACAAGCTGCCAGCGGAAATAATGCCTTTATCCTAATGGTTGGAATCATTGCACTTGTTGTGGGTGCAGTTGGAATTGTTACTACTTTGTATAATTCCGTTACAGAAAGAATTAGAGAAATAGGTACAATGAAAGCAATAGGGGCACAGAATACTGAAATACTTGCTCTCTTTATTGTTGAAGCCGCACTGATTGGAATAATTGGAGCTTCATTAGGAACCATCATCGGAATAGTTGGTGGTTACATACTATCTATTTTTACAACAACTTCTCCTGCAGGAGGAGGTCCGCCTATACATATACCTCCAATATTTGTTCCAATGGACTTGATCAAAGTCTGGCTACTCTCATTATTCCTAAGTGTTCTAGCTGGAATGTATCCTGCATGGAAAGCATCAAAGCTTTCTCCAATGGTTGCATTAAGAAGAGAATAAAATACAAATTTTAAGTATATTTTTTCTAATTACTTTATCATTGATCTTAGCTTACCTGGAGTTGCCTTCATGATTTCATCTTTAGTGTATGGCCTGTTCAATCTTTTTTGGATTAGAACTATGCTCATTCCTCTTGGTATCTCCTTTCTTGAACTCAAAAAACTCTGATATCTTTCTTTTTCCTCTTCAGTACAAAATACCGTTTCATAATTACTGGATATCCAGACTTGTTCAAATACTTCATCGTTAATTTGCATCATGGCATATCTATGTTAAAGAATCTATAAGGAATTGTGATACATTGTTCAGTAACAAAGTTACTTTATCCCTAAATACCCAGAAAAAAATGTTAAAGTGTTGAATTTAAGATTTTTTGCACTTTTAGGAATAATATTCATTGCGGGGTCAATATTTGCAGTGCAGGCCAATGCACAATATCAAGGTCAATACGGCTCACAACAAAATCAAATCCCACGTACTCCTGTAAATGGCGCCTATTCCAACTCTGACTTTGGAGTGCAAATAACACTCCCTGATGGATGGAATGGTTTTGAAATGAAACGATCTTCTGGAACCACTTCTGTCATGGCATTTCCCGGTGGAATGCCTACTCCTGGACAACGTCCTCCAGTAATGATGACGATATCAATGCAACCAAAAACTGCCACATCATCTCCACAATATATGCCACAACGTTTACCACAGAATGAAACCTGTAATACTGATTCTACAAACATGAAGACTATCAATACGATGAATGTTAATGAAGTGATAGTGGACTGTACTGGACCTATGACAATGAAGGCTAAATATGAAATAGCACAGACTGACTCCGCATACATTGTACTTGGATTTAGAGCCAATCCTTCTTCAGGCTATGATTCTCAAGTTGCCACATTTGATTCTGCAGTTAATACACTTCAAGTGGCAAATGCCATTGCACCTCCAGCCGTACCTGAATTCCCAATTGCTATTCTAGTCTTGATTGTTGCGACATTCTCAATAGTTGTGATTTCAAGAAAAACTCATGCGTTAAAACTCTAGGACAAAATGATTGATTAAATAATTCCTTTAACATAAAATAAACATAAAATAATGACAAAATCTATTGGTGTGCAAAATGATGAGAAAAATACTAACGATGTAAGTAACACCAAGTCTGAAAAATCTATGCAATCCATTATAGATGATTTTGTATTAAAAACTGAGCATGTTTACAAGACATTTGATTCTGCAGCAGGTAAAGTTATTGCACTAGAAGATATAAACTTCAAAGTAAAAAGGGGTCAGTTTGTATCGATAATGGGCCCATCTGGGAGTGGTAAATCTACACTTCTCAATATCCTTGGAGCGCTAGACAGGCCATCATCTGGCAAAGTCATCATCAATGGATATGACATATTTTCACTTGCAGATTCTGAAATTGCAACCATGAGAAATCGTCTAATAGGATACATCTTTCAATCGTATAATCTGGTAAATAGATCCACAGTTGAGATTAATGTCAAACTTCCTGCAATCATAGCAGGAATGTCTACATCTGAGGCAAACTCTAGAGCAAAGAAAATTTTAGAAGAACTTGGAATTGCAGACAAGGCAAAACAAAAACCATCTAATCTAAGTGGTGGTCAACAACAAAGAGTTGCAATTGCAAGGTGTTTGATTAACAATCCAGCAATAATTATGGCAGATGAACCTACGGGAAACTTGGATACAAAAACTGGTCAAGACATATTTGATATGCTAAAGCTACTATCACATAAGTTTGGACGTACTATATTGATGGTTACCCACAATCCTGAACTTGCACAATTAACAGATAGAACAGTTCTGATAAAAGATGGTAGAATTGAAAACGATATTATGAATTAATTTCTTGTATACTTCATAATTTTTTAAACTGAAATTATTGTTACGATGACTTAAAAAAATTGTATGAAAGAAAAATCTTTCATTTGGGTTAATTTAATTTTGATTGGTTACTATGGTTATGTGTCTGTGATATTTGTTTGGTAAATCCATTGCCATGAATGTGTGTTGATATTTGTTTGGTAAATCCATTGCCATGAATGTGTG
>JAGWGA010000013.1:39613-44573 GCA_028867675.1 Nitrososphaerota archaeon
CCATGAATGTGTGTTGATATTTGTTTGGTAAATCCATTGCCATGAATGTGTGTTGATATTTGTTTGGTAAATCCATTTGTATTAGATTTGACATGCACCTTGAAATGTTGGGTTGAGCCTAGTTTTCCATTTCTATGATCTTTAAACAAAGTATTCACTTTGTGGTCATGATGAATACCTGTTGAACTTAATTGGTTGTTGTCTGTAGTAGAACCCTGGTTGTTGTCTGTAGTAGAACCCTGGTTGTTGTCTGTAGTAGAACCCTGGTTGTTGTCTGTAGTAGAACCCTGGTTGTTATCTGTAGTAGTGTTTGTCTGATTTGAGGTTATAATTGGATTTAAGGTAGCAGCAATTGCAATGTTTGAAAATGCACTAGTTCCGTTACTATTCAAAGATGCTACACTGTATTGTTCTAGATGATTTGGTAGAAGACCACTATCGGTAAAGCTTGTGGTAAGACTTGCAGTATTATTCACAAGTATGGTGCCATTTCTTTGAATTTGATATCCTGTAATCCCACTCTGGGTAGCATTAATTGGAGCATTCCAGATGAGGGAAATCTGTGAACTAGATGTTGGAGTGGCAATGAGATTTGTTGGAACCTGAGTAACTGTTTGTATTCCGCTAGTTGCAAAGGCTGGTAGTAATCCTACTAGTGTTATTATTGCAATACCTGTAACCATGCCCAAAAACTTTGGAATTATTTTAGGTCTAGTTAAATTCATTATTCATCTCAATGTCGTGAAATGATTTAAGGTTTGGGTACAAATGATTAGTGTCCTAATAAAAAATTAAATTTAAATTAAAATTGATTTTTATAAAAATAAAAATGTAAATTATCAGATAAAAAACATTTACAATTAAACATTACTCATCATAACTCACAATGATTCAAACTTGATTAAATTATGATTTCAAAAATACTTAATGTAAGATTAATGGTATGATTGTTTTCACTGTCATTTGTGCAGCTGAAGAAAATATGTCTCCAAAAAATGGAGCTATTAGCATTGCAACATGTGCTCCAACGATATGACATATCTGATTCATGTTGTGTTGTACATGAATTTACTTATAATGAATTGTGCAACCATGTTCAGTAACAAAGTTAATTCAACATATGAACACTGAAATTTTTCTTATTATGAAGAATTTCTGTATTGAGATTGTGTTTCAGTAACATAGTTCTTGAACATTGTCAGTGAATAATGTGTCACAATTCTTTATACGTTCTTTCAAGTACCAGAGTCAATGAATACCAAAAACCTAACCGTGAACCAAAAGATGCTTGCCATCATTATTGGTGTGGCAATATTTGCCACAGCAGGAGTGTCAGCAGCATCGGCACAGACAGCGCCTGGTTCTACAGGTCAGACAAATACACAGCCACAAATCCAAGGCTCCATAAATCTCCAACAGATACTTTTGTCAAATGTTAAGACAAATTTCTCTGATGCAGCAAATACTGCAGCATCTTCTGTATCTAATGGAAAAGTGATTGGTGGAAGCTTGACACAAGCACAAGGTTTCCTTGTGTACGCCTTCAAAGTAATTGACGACAAGAACATGGTTTATTCTGTGATTGTCGATCCAGCAGATGGAAAGGTGCTATACACATCACCAGGCCACACATTTTCAATGGGCGGCTTTGGAATGAGTGGAGGAGGAATGAAGCATGGACACCACATGGGTGGACAAGGATGGAAGTCACAAAATGCCCCATCTGGCGGAGCAACTACGCCTGGAACAACAGCTCCTACAAATCCGTCTGACTATACAACCCCAAGTGGATTACAATAGTAATCCCAAAATCTTTTATTTTTTAATAATATCTGATCTTATATGATGTGATCAATTGTCTGATGTTTTGAAATAATGATTGAGAACAATTCCTAGTTAACTAGAATAAAAATATCTGTGTAAAAAAATTGTCAAAAGTATTATGTGGCACTAAAGTCTCTAGTCCAGTTTGCATACTCTTGTATCATACCTGCATTAACACTAGGCCTTCTTTTTTTGATTGTTTTTATAAAGTCATTCATAGTTACATCACGTAGTTGAATACATGTTAGATTCTTGTCTCCCTTGGAATCTGCTAAAGTAAAAAATTCATCTATAACTGACAACTGAACTGATTGACAAATATCTTTTATGTCGCTTGCACTGTATCCGTCTATTAGTTTGGCAAGATCTAATGCATTTACTGAAGAATCTTTTTTTAATTTTGATAAATACAAAGAAAATAAATTTTCTCTTGCTTCTAATGATGGAAGGGGTATGTAAACTCGTTTTGAAAACCTCCTAAGAAATGCCCAGTCTAATTTCCATGGTTTATTGGTAGCTGCGATAACATATGTCTGGAGATTCTTTCCTTTATCATTTATTCCATCCATCTCTGTTAGAAACTGGTTTTTTACTCTGATTTCTCCACCATTTTCATTCTGAGAGTTTCCAAGAAGCGAATCTACTTCATCTATTAACATTATAACTGGAACATTTTCTCTTTTGGAAGAATCTCGTGCAGTATGAAATAATTGTGATACATTTTTTTCAGCATCACCAAGCCATTTACTCATCATTGATGCTGCATCTACATTGATAAAATAACCTGCGATTTCACTTGCAGTTGCAGCGGCAAGCATTGTCTTTCCACATCCTGGAGGTCCATAAAGAAGAATTCCTCGTGGCCATCCCAAAGTGAAAAGTTCTGGTTTTCTGGCAGGATATACAATGGACTCTCTTAGTGCGATTTTTACATCCTCTAAACCTATTACTTCCTTCCAACTAACATTTGGTTTTTCTTTAATTATCATATTTTCAAGATTAATGTTTGTAGTCTGACGAGAATTGGTGTTGACTGATACACTTGCTTGGTTATTTTCACTTGGATACACATCACCAGAAGAGTTTTGTAATTCATCAATCCTTTTTTGGTACTGCTCGCAATGTTGCTGATACACTGCATTTAACGTATTATCTGGAAATAGGTGGATGAGTCTTATTAGTGCCTCAATAGATCTCTGATAATTAGTAATTGCAATGCCTCGGGCACCTTGAGCATCTTGTTTTATCGCTTCTGCAGCATATTTGCCAGCTACACTTTCCAATTCTTGTACAGCTTCACTCATGAATGCATCCATATTTTATTTGATAATTTTCAAGGTATGCGTTGCTGTGAAATCGTATGAGGCCATTTGTTAAATTAGTTAAAGTGATTCTGGAAAAGGAAGTTATTCCTTCATACCAGTCTTGAATAATTTGTAATATGGAATACTCATAATGTAATACTAAATTTGTAATAAACATTTGATGAGATCTGATTCATATGATATCTATTATAATCCCTAATTGTAAGACAGATACAGAAATGGAGCCTCTTGAATTTTGTGATGTTTGCTTTCAGAGGGGAAGGCCCAATCTCTGTGAAACATACAAAAATACATTTACTAAAATTAATCCTTTACAATTTTCACAGAAAACTAAACTGGATAGACTTCTAAACCGATTGGAGATTAGGCCACGTTCTGTCGATAAACGTTGGACGCTGGTTGTTGATTCTGAAAAACGTAAGGAGTTTTTAGATTCCTTATGGGGAGTAAATGCTACAGTTCACACGCTAGAAGATCATGTCAAAACTATAACTCGATTATACAAGCCAGAGATTAGAAAATTGGGAGAAGAAAAACAAATTGAACTTCCTAGTCCTGAAACATGGGAAGAGTTTGATCCTAAAACTAGAGACTGGGTTCCATTAAAAGTTGAAACAAAAAAAGAAAAGTTCTATGCCAAAGTCAATCTTGGAAATGTTCTCAAATGTTCAAGTTTTGAAGGAACAACATACTTTCGCACTTATCTAAACAAAGATATCCCAACACTTGCTCCAATGGAAAAACGAGCTGTATACAATATTGTCTCTACCATATCTGAGCCAATTGCATCTATCTGGAAACCTGATGGTGAGGGCAAACGCGGTTTTATTGAACATAGTCAGTTACCAAATATCCCTGATGAAATCTACAATGTGTTACGAAGACTGGCTACTACAGACAAGAGGATGCCTGATACTTTGATATTTGAAAATGATGATTTTGAATTAGTACAGACAGTGCTTGGATGCATCAAGATTAATCTGACCAAATCCTCTGAGGTAGTTACTACTCTAAAAGACAAAACATCTGATACTGCAATCTCTGTTGATTCAATACAAAAAGAGCGACTACAGGTTCTGTTGGATATTGTTAAAGAAATGGGCGGTAAAATCGAGACTGAAAAAGATAGTCTTACTATATCTGGAACACGTGGCCTTGTCAAGATAACTTTTGTAGATAACGACAAGAGCTCACAAGATGGTAGTATGGTAAGAATTTCTATATCTGCCCTTGAAGACCCACCACGATTTATTGAAATTTTATTTATGATCAAGAAAAGACTTGGTCTTCTTGATTTGCCACTTGAGAATTTACTGAGCCAGCATTGGCCAATTATGTCTGATAATGATCTAAACTATGTAATCCAAACTGCAATCTCCTGGTGGTCAAATAATCCTGTCTTGGCAACAAAAATTATAGGAGATGGAGACAAGTTTGCCAAAGTAAAAGAGTGGAATAATAAAATCAAACAAGGAAAGATTCGTTCAACACTTGATACTATAACACTTGGAAAGATTATCAAACAAAAGGAATCTGACCAAAGTACAAAATAGTTTGGTATAATTACGAATTAAGATTTTTGAACTAAAATTATTTTTGTTAATTTATTATTCACAATATTTATGATAATAATACAACTCTTGAAAACATGAATAATGCTACTATTATCAGCACAATTCCTATTGATGCCTTTAATTTTCCTACACTTAATCTATTGGTAAATTTTGCACCGATATAGCCACCAACCATTGCAGTAGAACCCGTTATTCCCAAGGTGAGATAGTCAACTTGGTTATTGATTATGTGACCTA
>JAGWGA010000140.1:0-350 GCA_028867675.1 Nitrososphaerota archaeon
AAGAACTTGATGCTGATGTTTTAGTCACTTTTGATGCGGACGGTCAACATCGAATTGAAGATATCCAAAATGTATTAGATCCCATAATCAAAAAGGAGGCAGACATAGCAATAGGTTCTAGATTCTTGGGCACAGATAGTGAAAAGATGCCAAAATATAGAAAAGCTGGAATCAAAGCCATAACCAGTATTGCCAATACTTCAATTGAAACGAAAATAACTGATTCTCAGAGTGGATTTAGAGCATACAATAAAAAAGCATTATCGGAACTTGTGCCTTCTGAATATGGAATGAGCGTATCAACACAGATCTTGATACGAGCTAATAAAATGGGATTTAAAATCAAAGAG
>JAGWGA010000140.1:370-604 GCA_028867675.1 Nitrososphaerota archaeon
CACAATCCTGTTTCGCATGGGTTATCAGTAATACTTGGCACAATGAAATTCATTTCTATTGAACATCCTTTGAAATTTTATGGATTACCTGGGATTATTTTCTTGGCAATTGGTTTGTTTTTTGTAGTATGGACAATCCAAGCATTCACTGCAACTCGTCAGATAATTACAAACATCTCTTTGATAGGAATAGGAAGTATCATAATTGGAACAATGCTTACGATGACGGCAATA
>JAGWGA010000141.1 GCA_028867675.1 Nitrososphaerota archaeon
TGAAAATGGAGGACCTGAGGAAAAAAATGCACCACTTACAATTCATGAAATTACAAATATTCCAATATTGGGTGTGTTACCGTTTATCAAATATTATGACAACCATGAGATGATGGTCTCATATGTTGAAAAAAATATTGATGTAAAGTCGCTTATATCTTGAAAATCTTCAACTTGGATTGCTTCTTGTTTGATGTAAAACCAATCAAGTCATTTATTATATTTGAAAATGTCATTGAATCTCTGAGTGTGTATGTTTTTACATCAAGTTGCATCTCATTTTGAAGCACAACCCATATGTTGCCAGGATTTGGCTGGATTTTTTTCATGTTTTCAATCTGAGACCTTATTTCATTTACATTCTCTGTCTTTGGAAATAAAATCACAACTACATCTTGGGGTGATGTCCCAAGTGTCACTGTATCTGGAACTGCAATGTCAATGTCAACTGATTGAAATACTGTCTTGCGTTTGCTTGGAATCATGGTTGCCGTGAGCAAAAAGTGCATCAACCCCTCTGAAATTGTAACTAGAGTGTCAGGTTTTAGTTCGTCCTTTTCTATCTTTGATAGACATTGTCCAAAAATGCTTCTTATGACCTC
>JAGWGA010000142.1 GCA_028867675.1 Nitrososphaerota archaeon
CTTTACAGAGCAGAAAACAAATCAAGGTCTTGCTGCTATGAATCAAGTTCTTCAAAATGGAGGCACCAGTGATCAAGCAAGAAATGCATTAGCTCAAAATGCTCAGAGCTCTAGAAGTGAAATAACAAAAGTCAACAATGATTTGAATGTAAAGTATGGCAATGCAAGTGCTGACGTCCAGTCAAAGTTTGACAAATATGGTAACTTGCGGTAATGGAAGTTGGAATCTTGGTCTTGCACCGAACGGCAAATAATTAACCCTTAAGTATTTGTTTTCCGATCAAGATTCTAATTGCTAGTGCCCTATCCTAGGGGGGAGGATATGCTTTTTAGGAGCTTATTTTTAATTTTAATTCAAGGAAACATGTGTTTGAATGATTAACCTTCTTCCCTACGTAATAGGAGCAGCTGTAGTTGGAATACTGCACATGTCAGCACCTGACCATTGGGTCACGCTTTGTGTCCTTGCAAGAAATAAACAGTGGACACCCAAAAAGCTATTCGGGATATCGTTTGTAGCAGCAGTCGGACATGTTGGCCTGTCTGTTGTTACGGGTCTTGCAGTAGTAACTCTTGGGCTTGTATTCTCACATTTGATTTC
>JAGWGA010000143.1 GCA_028867675.1 Nitrososphaerota archaeon
TTCCAGTCGGCCTCTCTTGTGATGTGATGAACGCTCTTTAAGGATATGTGTATATAACATGAATAGAGGTTTGACTCGATTGAGAAAATGGATTCGTATTATTGGCCTCTTTTTGGTCGTCATAGGTTTGTTTCTAATAGTGTCTACTAATTTGTCTCAAGCGTCTCAAACCCTTCTTTCTGGCTGCCCTCCAAGCCAATGGGTGCTTCCTCTACTTTCTGTCAGAATTGGGCAGCGGTTCAAACATTTGCATCAGGAATGATAATTGTGATTGTAGGAGTGGCTTTAATTGTGATTTCAAGTAAAAAGGGCAATTTCGAACAGTCACCATGACCATCAGGTATTCCCACCAGTTTCCAATATACAATAAAACCTGAAGAAATCTACGCCACTTTTTTAAACCATTGGGAATTTAAAATTAAACTCGGAGAAAATAAAAACTCGCTCGTTTCTTGAATCTAATGACCATCTGAGTTTAGACCACGTATCGCAGTTGACTAAAAAAACATTTGTTCAAGTACACATTAGGCATAGTTTTGGAGGAGTCTTGTTAGGCAAATATACGTCACTTTTTTAAATTACAAAATAAGATTTTAATTC
>JAGWGA010000144.1 GCA_028867675.1 Nitrososphaerota archaeon
GACGATGTATGGGTCTTCATCAACAAAAAACTTGCTATGGATTTAGGAGGTGTTCATTCAACAGCTACTGGTACAATAAATTTAGATGCCCAAGCCAGTGCCCTTGGGATCACACGAGGAAATGTGTATTCTTTTGACTTTTTCTATGCAGAGCGTCATACAACAGGTTCTGACATGAAGATTACTACCTCTATACAACTTGGAAATCCAGGCACGGGCAAGTCGGGAGTATTCTTTGTAGATCCTGGTGTGTATACAATAGGCGAAACCCCTGCGTCTGGATGGACACTACAAAGTGTGATATGTGACAACAACTATTTTCAACCTAATGCCACCAAAGTTACAGTAACAGTACCTAAAGGAGTAACTACCTGCACCTTTACGAATTTCCATAATTAAGTCATAAACTGCTAATCCTTGTAATTATTTTATATGACATCCAGAATCCTTTATCGAAGATTAAAACTACTATCATATGAAGTTTGAAGCGATGTCTTTAGCTTACTATGTAGATTGTTATGAATTAACTTGTATTTCATGCAAGGATGAATGTTATGAATAGAAGAGGTATAAGCACAGTTGTAGGAGCAGTTTTTTTTA
>JAGWGA010000145.1 GCA_028867675.1 Nitrososphaerota archaeon
TGCCCATTCATGATATTTTATTCTAGGATCATGAGCAATATCATTTGAAACTGCAGGCTTTTTGGTCCTTGCAACATATCCAATCTTTTGGGAGTTTAATGGTATTTTCGAGAATTCGCCCTCTGTGTTTTTGTACTTTCCTGCGCTGTATTTTAAAACTAGGGATTTTGATTTCTTGTCGTAAAACCAAATTCTTGCAAATTTAGCATCAAAATATTTTACCAGACTCTCTGCGATGGACGAAAGTCTGTCCTTGAGATTATCATATTTTTTTATTGAATTTAGAATTGAATAAACCTGAAGCTTTCTGTCATGTAGCAAATGTTCATTTGATAACGCATAAGGTAACGACTTGATTGCCTTTGATTCGTACGATCTAAAATCTGCAATTAGATCTGAAAATCTGTTCAAAAGGTTATTCGTTTCAAGATCATACTGTTCTGTTGATGAAAAAACAAAATGGCAAATCCAATCAAAGTCACCGCTTAACCTTGCAGCGTAAATACAATACGGTGACAAATTCAAATATTCGGCAAGTCGTTCAGTTGAATCGTGCTGATTCTTTGAAAATTTAAATTTGATCAGGATTGTCCTGTTAA
>JAGWGA010000146.1 GCA_028867675.1 Nitrososphaerota archaeon
ACAAGATCAAGTTTCACTGGAATTCTGTAATTGATGAAATCAAAGGAAGTGAAAAAGTAAACCAAATCATGATAAGAGATGTAACAACTAACAATCAAGAGACAATGGATGTTGGCGGCTTATTTGTTGCAATAGGTCATGAGCCAAATACCAAGTTGTTCAAAGGTCAAATTGAGTTAGATGATCAGGGCTACATAGTACTCAAAAATCACACCCATACCAACATAGACGGAATCTTCGCTGCCGGTGATGTACATGATCATAGATATCGACAGGCAATTACAGCTGCAGGATTTGGGTGCATGGCTGCCATAGATGTGGACAAGTATTTATCAGAAAGCAGAAGAAAATAGTCAGGAAAACGGTGGAGGAGACAAATGTTTTGCCTCGCGTAATGCTTTATCAAATTCCTCGTTAGTAAATATTTTCTGTTGAGCATAGAGACTCTTGAACTTTCTACCATCGTCAGCAAATATTCCTATTACATGACCCTTCTCAATTCCATACTTCTTCATTGCAACATACACAGTGGCAGATGACGGACTAACCAGCATTCCTTCTTTTTCATAGATTTCCTTTACGGCAACAAATGCTTC
>JAGWGA010000147.1 GCA_028867675.1 Nitrososphaerota archaeon
TTTGTTAGATTGAATATCAAAAAATCGATCATTTTTCCATCTCTTAGTAAACTTAGCTGGCTAGATGTCATGCCTATATCTTAGACATATTTTCCACAATATTAGTAAATATTATTCTGTAGTATTGGTATGTTATTCTGTATAGCATATTGCTCAAAACTATTCTTCCAAGCCTCAAGTTCCTTACATCGTTCAGTTAGATCCTGAATCGTTTGTTCTATCTTGGCGTAATCTGAGATTGTAAGATAAGGCTCTGCTTTTAGATACAATTCCTTCTTTTGTGCCTCTGAGAGGTTATAGTAGGTAGACAGGTAGAACTTGTGACCAATCAAGGCTTCTGCAAAATCCCTTCCACATGCATTTCCTACAACTGTCCTGAAATACTTTCTAAAAGCATGAAAATGTATACTCTTACGACCATTCTCGTTATTCTTTGATAAATCAGGAATCTTTACTATCTGATGAAATAGAGTCTTTTGCAACAAGTTCACAGTAGAATGAGTCTTGTCTTTTGCAGGTTTTCTGGATACAGTGCTTAATGATGTTCTCCCAAAAATTATCTGATCCTTTAGGTGTTCATTGTTTGCGCCATCC
>JAGWGA010000148.1 GCA_028867675.1 Nitrososphaerota archaeon
ATGAATTTCAGTTATATCGTGACTATCCCTAAGATTTTTGTGCAAAATACTCTCAATGGGGGAATAACAAAGACAGTACAAATGACCATGTTGTATGACGGATCTCTAAAGATTACTCCAATCCATGAAAAAGACGAGTCTGTTGAATTTGTGATAATGTGATTTACATGAAAAGAGTAAATACAACAAACCCACTTGTTCTCACAGATGAGGACTGCATGGTGCAGTCTGATGTGGGAAAAAAATTGACATACAAAAAGACAATCTACACAAAGACACAAACCATTCGAAAGAAACCAACAAAGAAAGCAGAACTGCTAGCCATTCCAGATGTAAAAAGATGGTACGACAACGTAGCAAGGGGAAGTCCAGTATCAGCAGAGATCAATCTCAGAAGACTCTCTAAATTCTGCGAGGACAACAAGATAACACCAACACATCTTGCAGAACTGGGAATAACAGACGTCAGAAAAGTCACGGATCTGCTTCAAGACCAGATATCTTGGATGGAAAGTCAGGGCAAAGCTCCGCAGTATATCAAAGGAACCATAACTGCAATAAAATCATGGCTACATCATTTTGATGTCTTC
>JAGWGA010000149.1 GCA_028867675.1 Nitrososphaerota archaeon
TAAGAAACTGAAATGAAGGAATTAGATTTACAATTGTCTTCCCATAAGGAGTAAGCTTCAAAACATTTCCTGCATCGTGCTGAATCAATCCTATGCTTTCTAACCTAGAAACATGTCTATGCGCTTCTTGTATTGTCATGTTTAATTCTGTAGATAATTTTGATAATCGTTGTGTTTTTTCATTTAGAGAAAAAATGATTAATCGTCTCTGCTCGCTACCTAGTTCCAAGAAGACAGAATCAAGAAGTAATTCATTTTCATCATTCATATGCATTAATCACGAATTGAATCTAATAAGAATACAGGTCAAAATTCAGAGGGTGTTATTTTGATTTATTTACAAACGCATTCATTCTTTCAGTTCTATCGGGATGAGTAAAACACAATCCCCACACATACAATTCTACTGCAAGACCGGTATCAATATCAGCATCTCTACCTTTGTTGATTGCAATCTTTGACATTTTTATTCCCATTGCAGAATTTTTGGTCATCATCTGTGCAATACGAGTTGCTTCTTCAATTAAATTTGATAACGGTACAACTTGATTTACAAGTCCAATTTCCTTGGCTTCATTTGCATCAATA
>JAGWGA010000014.1 GCA_028867675.1 Nitrososphaerota archaeon
CCAATTCTTTATCTTGGCATTGGGCAAGAATACAAAGATCTGAAATCTTTTGACAAAGATGTATTTTTAGAAACTCTTTTTGGTCCTGAGGAAATTATTGATGGTGTGCAAAAACAAGTCTTAAAACCTAAAGTTGAACTAAAACCAGAACCTAAAGTTGAACTAAAACCAGAACCTAAAGTTGAACTAAAACCAGAACCTAAAGTTGAACTAAAACCAGAAATCATAGTTGAAAAGAAACAAGAAAAACAAATTTCTAGTGAAGATCCATTCGCAGGAATTTCAACTAAAGATATAGAAAAATATTCGGATCTATTTGATGTATCTCCTCCAGAAAATGACGAACAAGCAATAAAACTTGCATCGAATATTAAAAAATGGATTTCTGATGGACGACCAAAAGTTAAGGAGCAAAAAGCTGAGTTAAAAATAGAGGGAGAATTTGAAAAAACGGAAGATGAAAAGTCTAAGAAGAAACGTTCGTTATTTGGATGGATGAAGAAATGAAAGTAAAAACTAAAGATCTGCTTACATTAAACGAATTAAGTAAAAATGAATTACTAGGAATAATTGAAGATGCCATCAAACTAAAGAAAGATCTTAAAAAAGGAATTTCCAAACCACTTTTGAAAAATAAAACACTTGCAATGATTTTCCAAAAACCATCTACTCGTACTAGGGTCAGCTTTGAAACTGGAATGTTCCAGATGGGTGGACACGCTCTAAATTTATCTGCGGATGATCTTCAGTTAACAAGAGGAGAAACTATTGAAGATACCGCAAAAACACTCTCAAGATATGTCAATATCATAATGGCTAGAGTGTACTCTCATGAGGAAGTAGAAATGTTGGCAAAAAACGCAATAATTCCTGTGATAAATGGATTGTCTGACTCATTTCATCCATGTCAGATATTGGCAGATCTTATGACAATTAAAGAGAAAAAGAAAAAGCTTAATGGGTTAAAAATTGCATGGATTGGAGATGGAAATAATGTTTGTAATTCTATGATTTATGGATGTGCAAAAGCATCCATTGACATTAACATTGCAACTCCTAAAGGTTATGAACCAAATCAGAATGTCATTAAAGAATCAAAAAAATTCATAGATATTCAATTACTTAGTAATCCAGAAATGGCAGTGAAGAATGCCGATGTTGTAGTTACTGATACATTTGTTTCAATCCATCATCAGGCAACTGATAGGACAAAAGATTTTCTACCACGTTTTCAAGTAAATTCCGCTTTGATGAAAAAAGCAGATCATGATGCAATTTTCTTACATTGTCTTCCAGCAAAAAGAGGTCAGGAGGTTACAGGTGAAGTAATCGATGGTCCTCAATCCGCAATATGGGATGAAGCTGAGAATAGACTTCATGCACAAAAGGCATTGATGGCTTCTCTGCTCCAAGTCTAACGTTTATAAGAGCTTCACCAAAATTTTTTGTAAATAGGTTAGTACGATGGCATATTCACAAATATTACGTAGATCTCGAGAAGAGAAAACCAACTACAAGAAGAGAAGACATCTTCTGATGGGTAGGAGGGACTTTATCACAGTACAGATATCCAATGAAAATACTCTGGTACAAATTCATAAGCCAGAAATGGAAGGTGACAAAGTTCTTTCATCAGCTCATTCAAGATCACTTGTCAATAAAGGATGGAAGGGTTCTAGAAAGAGTATTCCGGCAGCATATCTTACTGGTTATCTTGCAGGAAAGAAAGCACTTGCTAGTGGAGTTAAGAGTGCAGTACTTTATACTGGTACTCGAAAATATACTCAGAGAATTGCAGCAGCATTGAAAGGAATAATAGATGCGGGACTAGATGTACCCGCAGACGCAGAAACTTTTCCATCTGAAGAGAGGATTAGTGGAAAGCATCTTAAAGTTGCAAATGAAATCGACAAAGTACGATCTGCAATTGATAGTGAGGTTAAATCCAAATGAGTAGAACAGAACAAAGATCAAGACCACCAAGAAGAGAGCCAGAACAAGTATGGGTTCCAAGAACAAAACTGGGAACGCTAGTTGCAACTGAAAAGATTACAACAATGAAAGAAATTTACGAAAATGGTTATAGAATTCAAGAGGCTGGAATTATTAAAAAATTGTTGCCAGCAATTAAAACCGAAGTAATTGATGTTGGAATTGTTCAGAAACAGACAACCAACGGTGAGTATACAAGATTTAAGGCACTTGTTGCAGCCGGAGATGAAAACGGTTGGCTAGGGATAGGACAAGGAAAATCTAAACAAATGAGAATCGCAATTGAAAAAGCAACAAATCAAGCTTATCTTAATGTCAGCCCAGTAAAACTTGGATGTGGAAGTTGGGAGTGCAGATGTGAACAACCGCACTCAGTTCCATTCAAAGTTAGAGGCAGAGGTGGAAGTGTTACAATTGAAGTTATTCCAGGACCAAGAGGTCTCGGGCTTGTTGCAGGTGGAAATATTAGAAATCTTCTAAAATTGGCAGGTCTCAAAGATGCCTGGACAAAAAGTACCGGATCTACAAACACTATGACATCTACATCAAGAGCTGTTTTAGACTGTTTGAGACAAACATTTAGTCAGGGTTGAATGAAGATATGGGTAAAGCTTTCTTAATAGTTAGAATGAAAGGAACGGTCAATGTTCCTTATTGGGCTAACACTACAATGGACCTTTTACACTTAGATAAAAGATTCAGAGCCACAATTATTCCAGAAAAAGATAACACAAAAGGAATGCTTGACAAGATTAAACACTACGTCTCATGGCAGGAAATTGATATGCCGACTGCAAAAGAATTGTTGGAGAAGAAGGCACGTAAAGAAGGTTATAGAAAACTTACTGCAGACGATGTAACCAAATTGGGATTCAAAAGCACTGATGAACTTGCAAAATCACTTGCAGATGGGACTGCTACATTATCTAAATTAAAACCACTTAAACCATGGTTTGCATTATCACCACCAATTCATGGATTCAAACGAAATACTAAGAAAATGTACGGAGAAGGAGGAATTCTTGGTAGTCATAAAGAACTCTTAGCACAAGTGAGGTTAATGATGTAAAATGCCAACAAGATTGAGAAAGACAAGAAAATACAGAGGAAGTAGACACTGTGGATGGGGACAGATTGGTCAACACAGAGCCAGTGGTCACAAGGGAGGTCTTGGTCAATCAGGTTTACACAAACATCATTTCATCAGAATGCTAATGACTGATCCAAAACATTTTGGTCATGATTCCACTCACCCACCACATCCAAATTTAGTCCGTAAATGGGCTAGCGTAAGAGATCTAGATGATATCTTTGCAAAGTTTGGAAAACAGGAAGGAGGAAAGAAATTGATTGACCTTACTGAACTAGGCTACGACAAGCTGTTGGGAGGAGGACAGACTAAGAATGCTTATGTTGTTAAGGTAGAAAAATTCTCTGCTTCTGCCGAAGAAAAAGTAAAACAATCTGGTGGTGAGGTGCAAGCAGTAGCGTGACAGCAGAAGAAGGACAAGCCTCTGGCGGTTTTCTAAAAACTATTATTTCAAAAGCTGAAGTCTACATTCCGCAAGTACCTAAACCAAAAAAGAAAATTCCATTACAAGTTCGTCTCATGTGGTGTGGACTAGCATTATTCATTTACATGATTATGGGACAAACTCCTCTTTACGGAGCATCTACCCCATCTTTCGACTTTCTTGCATTTGCAAGAGTGATTTTCGCTTCACAACAAGGTACTCTAATCGAACTCGGAATCGGACCTATTGTAACTGCTGGACTATTAATGCAGCTTCTAAAAGGTTCTGAGATATTTCATCTTGATTTTAAGAAACCAGAAGATAGAGAATTGTATCAAACAGCTACCAAGATTGTTACTTACATAGTAATCATTGCCGAATCTTCATTGTATGGAATGGCAGTTTACGGACCTAGAATGCCTAACCATGAAGCTATCTACATCTTGATAGGACAATTGATTGGCGCATCTGTGATAATTATGCTCTTAGACGAATTAGTACAAAAAGGATGGGGACTTGGCAGTGGAATTAGTTTGTTTATTGCTGCAGGTGTAGCTCAACAGGTAATTTGGAGTTTGTTCAGTCCAGTTCCTGCAGGAGACGGTGGTCCAGTAGGTGTATTTGCAAATATTATTCACGGAGCTATGAACCATGATTTTACTAATCTATTCTTCCGGTCAAACCAGTTACCTGGCATATTTGGTTTACTCATAACGGCTGGAGTATTGCTGATTCTTGTCTATACTCAGGGAATTAAGATCGAAATTCCAATCGTATCCACAAAATACAGAGGATTCTCCGCAGTATATCCAATCAAGTTAATGTATGTTTCAAACATTCCAGTAATTTTGGCCTCTGCTCTAACAGCTAATGCTGTATTTGTGGGGCAAATCATGTGGGCTAACTTTAATCCAAGAAATGCTAATCCGTTCTTGAATTTCCTTGGAATGTTTGACCCTACATCGCCATCTACGCCGACAGGTGGTATACTGTACTATGTTACTGCACCACGTGGTTTGGATATAGTTGCATTAGATCCAACAAGAGCAGTTTTGTATATTCTTTTCATGGTGGGAATCGTAGTTCTATTTGGAAGATTATGGATTGAGCTTGGAGGCCTTTCTGCAAAGAGTGCAGCCAAAAACCTACTTGATGCCGAAGTTCAGATTCCTGGATTTAGACGTTCAAATCAACCAGTAGAAAATCTACTTCAAAAATACATTCCCTCTGTTACTATAATTGGTTCAATGATACTTGGATTATTAGCTGGTACATCTGATGTACTGGGAACATTTGGATCAGGAACAGGAATGTTGTTGACAGTTGATATTCTGATTAACTATTACAATTTACTTGTTCGAGAAAAAGTCGAAGAAGTAATGCCTGCGCTGGGTGCATTGCTTGGCAGAAAGTAATCGTGTCATAATTGTAGGAATCCCAGGTGTTGGAAAGACTACAGTTGTATCACGTGTAGTAGAATTGTTAAAAGAAAAAAATGTCAAAGTAAGTGTCTCCATTTTTGGAACTGTAATGTTTGATGAAGCAAAAAAGAAAGGAGTTCAGAATAGGGATGATCTAAGAAAACTTTCAGTCAAGCAACAAAAAGAATTACAATCTATGGCTGCAAGAACAATAGCTTCGATTACAGACGATATAGTAATTGTAGATACACATGCATTCATTTCTACACAAGAAGGCTTCTATCCTGGACTTCCATACAATGTATTAGAAATTCTAAACCCTGATAGTTTCATTATGATATCTGCAAGACCTGAAGAGATCTATAACCGTAGAATGAGTGATACTAGTAGAACTAGAGATATTGTATCGATTGATACTATAAAAAAGGAACTTGATGTAACAAGTGCAATGCTGTCAACTTGTTCGATACTATGTGGTTCCCCAATTAAGATGGTTCTTAACACAGAAGGTAAGGTTGATGAGGCGGCTCGAGGTATTCTAAGTGCAATGGGGTATAACAATGGAACATAGTATAATTTTTGATTTCATAAATACAATGGCACTTCAGATACCTGGTCTGAATAGAGGACCAATGGGTAGTGCAGATCCAATAGTAAAAGGAATGATTCCCGCTGCTTTTGGAATTATGTTCATCTCCATAGGTCTCAACTTACTTAATGCAATAATAAAACGAAAAATGGTTGACCAAGACAAAGTCAAAAGATTGCTCAAAGAAACAAGGGCCTGGCAAAAAGAAAGAATGGCCGCATTCAAAGCAAAAGATGATGAAAAAACAGCCGAGCTTAACAAGAAATCAGCATACATGAACAAAATGAACATGGAAATCATGCAGATGAATATGAGGCCAATGATGATTACTTTTCTACCTTTGATTCTAGTATTCTATTTCGTACTTCCTCCACTATTTTCTTACACTGTAGCAGTTGCACCGATATCATTAAACTTCATACCTGGAGGATTTTTCGAATTAACTTGTACTGCAGCTAAAGTAGCAGAATCACAAATTGCAGGTCATCCCAATGTATGTCATCATGTAAATGATCTGTATTTCTGGGCTTGGTACTTCCTTTCTTCTGCTGCCTTTAGTGGTATCATAATGAGAGTTACAAAAACTACAATGGATACCAGCTAAATTGCTCCGCTCAGTAATAATTTCTGGTCCACCAGCCATTGGAAAAACTACAATAGCAAAAGGATTGGGAGAAGAATTTGGCTTGAAATATTTGAGCGGCGGTGATGTGCTGAAAGAACTAGCAAAAGATCAAGGCTTTGAAACAGACAGTGATGATTTTTGGGATACTGAAGAAGGAATGAATTTTCTTAATATTAGAAAAGGAAATTCAGAATTTGATAAGGAAGTTGATGAAAAACTAAAAAAAATATTTCTAACTGAAGATGTTATCATAACCAGCTACACATTACCATGGTTAGTTAAAGACGGAATCAAAATTTGGCTTGCAGGATCTCATGAAAATAGCGCTAAAAGGATGACTATTAGAGATAGCATCTCAATTCAGGATGCACTAAAAATAGTAAAAAAGAGATATGATGAAAATAAAACATTGTACAAGAAGCTTTATGGATTTAATTTCGGAGAGGACCTTTCTGTATTTAATAAAATAATAGATACAGATGATCTTGGACCTAAACAAGTTCTTGAACAGGCTAAAAATGCTGTAAAACACTACTATGACACTCAAACAATTGCAAAATCTTAGAGTAATCGACCAAGACATCACAAATGATGCCTATGGTACGTATTACGACAAAAGATCAATCGAGCAACTTCTTGAATATGGTTTTATTTTGTTGGACAAACCAAATGGTCCAACAAGTCATGAGACAGTAGCTTGGGTTAAGAAAATATTGCATGTTCCAAAAGCCGGTCATAGTGGAACCCTTGATCCTCAAGTTTCGGGGCTTTTACCAATAGGACTAGGTGAGGCAACTAAGGCACTCATAGTTTTATTACTTGGTCCAAAAGAATATCATGCTCTTGGTAGATTGCATACTTTACCGCCAAAAGAAAAATTGGCTGATGTACTAAAGCAATTAACTGGCAAAATATTTCAAAAACCACCACAAAGATCTGCAGTATCACGACAAACCAGAATCCGACATGTATATGAAATTGAAGTAATAGAGCAAAAAGAAAGATTGCTACTCCTTCGAATTCTTTGTGAAGCTGGAACATATGTGAGAAAAATTTTCTATGATATGGGAGAGATTCTAGGTGAAGGTGCAACAATGATTGAACTTAGAAGAAGCAGAGTAGGACACTTTAATGAAGAATCTAATCTAGTAAAAATACATGACCTTGTTGATGCATATGCTTTATGGAAAGAAAGTGGTGATGACAAAAAACTTAGACGAATAATGATGCCAATAGAATATACACTAAGCGAGATTAAATCTGTTGTAATACGAGACTCTGCAGTAGATGCTCTTTGTCATGGGGCTCAGCTTGCAATACCTGGAATTCTTGAAATATCTCCTGGACTCAAACGTGGAGATTTTGTTGCAATATATACACAAAAAGGAGAGGTTGTTGCACTTGCAGAAGCAACTCTATCTGAAGATGAGATTGTTGAAAATACCAAGGGTTTTGCTTTTAAAATAAAGAGAATTATTATGGCTCCAAACACATATCCAAAAAGTTGGAGAACAAAGGCAGTAGTTAACAATTAAAAAGGAACAGAATCAAATTTTCAAAGTTGATACCTAAAGGTGCAGCCATATTTTTTATAGTTGGACTAGTTGCAGCTGGGGCGTTAGGCCTTTATCTCTCACAGATTGCCAGTCAAATTCCAACGCTAGTTTATGAAAATGGACCATCACTTACTGTTATTCCAGATAAAATAAACTACCATGTTGGAGAACCAGTTCATATTAGAATAATCAATTCAGGTACTATACCTCTATCATTTTCAGACGCATCTTATGGTTTGAAGATTACAAGGCTTGATGGCATACTAGTTTATTCTCCAACATCTGCACAGGTTATATCTAAACTGGAACCAAAAGAAGAAAAAACATTTGTCTGGGATCAAACAAAGAATGATGGAACCAAAACATACCAAGGACGATACAAGATTATATCAAGTACTTTTGAAGAAAATGGAAACTCATTAAAAAAATTTGTCACCATAAATTTATTAAAATAAATTAAGATGAATTGAAAATTATTTCGATAATTTCTAACGACTATCTTGATTTGGACCACTTTTTCATCCATTGTAAAAGGTCTATCACAGATTCAACAAGTTCTTGTCCTTTACTAGTAAGCTTGTATTCTACTCTTGGAGGAATCTCGTTGTAGGATAATCTTTCTAATACTCCACTTTTCTCAAGTTCCTTTAGTCGCGTAGATAAGGTCTTACTGCTTATTCCTTTCAAAGCTTGCTTGAATTGTTTGTATCTTACAGGATCTGTTGTACAGCATAATGGAATTAAAATCTCAAGAGTACCTCTCTTTGTAATTATTTTTCTAAGTTTGGATGTCTCTGACATTAAAGAAGAAGCATCATAACCTTCAAAACTACAACTATCTTTAATCATTGGAAGTGATTTTCTTTTAGTTTCCATAATTACACTAACTGTAATTATTTCTCCTAGACAACTTAAATGGTTTACTAACTAAACTATGCCAGAAATAAAATGGGATTGTTTGGAAAAAAACATCAAAAAATGGTTCTGTTTGCATGTATAGAAAATGCAGGTAGAAGTCAGATGGCAGAAGGATTCTTTAGAAAATATGCACCAGAGGGATGGAGTACTATGAGTGGGGGTTCTAGTCCAAAATCATACGTAAATCCTCTTGCAGTACAAGTAATGAAAGAGGCAGGAATAGACATTAGCAATCACAAGGCAAAGATCCTATCTGAAGAGCAGATCAGAATGGCAGATTTGAAGGTAAACATGGGATGCATGGATACAACAGAATGCCCATCTCTTATTCTAGGAAATTATGTGGATTGGGGAATTGAAGATCCTAAAGACAAGCCAGTAGAAAAAGTCAGAGAAATAAGAGACAAAATAGAGTCCAAGGTAAAAGAACTAGTATCTCAACTTGTAGCAGAACAAATAAAGTAATTTTTTTTATCTTCTAATAGTTTCCATAATTACACTAACTGTAATTATTTCTCCTTGACAACTTAAATGACTTTACGAGAGAATTTCAACATGAATGAAGTTATCAAAGAAAAGGTAAAAGAGAGATACGGCAAGATTGCACTTACGGGCAATTCTGATTGTTGTTGCATGCCAGGCGAATGCACTCCTAGTGATTCACCTATTGATGCTACAAAGATGATAGGTTATGATCAAGAAGATTTGAAATCAATTCCAGAGGCTGCTATATTGGGTGTTGGATGTGGTGCTCCGATAAAATTTGCAGAACTTCAGGAAGGTGAAACAGTCCTAGATCTTGGATCTGGTGCAGGAATTGATGTATTCTTGTCTGCAAACAAGGTATCAAAGTCTGGTAAAGTAATCGGCATAGACATGACAAATGAAATGTTGGATAAGGCCAGAAAAAATGCAAGAGATGGCAATTATACCAATGTAGAATTTCGGAGGGGGGACATTGAAAAGAACATTCCAGTTGATAACAGTACAGTTGATGCAGTAATTAGCAACTGTGTGATCAATCTTACAACTGACAAGACTAGTGCATTCAAGGAAGTTTATAGAATATTGAAAAAAGGTGGAAGAATGGTTATCTCTGATCTTGTAACAGATAGGGAACTTGACCATGACCAAGTAAGTCATGAACAGTGGTGCAGCTGCATAGATGGAGCCTTAACACAAGAGCATTATCTTGAGAGTATCAAAAAAGCTGGTTTTGAGAATGTCAGTATTCTAGACCAGAGAACGTACATGGAAGGTGAGAAGGTAGATGGAAGAAAAATCACCAGTCTTGTGATTAAAGCAATAAAGTGAGTGTTCATGAATTTCTATGAGCAATCCACGAATCAAAAGAAAGTACTCTTTGTATGTATTGAAAATGCTGGTCGAAGCCAGATGGCAGAAGGCTTCTTTAGAAAATATGCCCCAAAGGGATACGAACCAGTAAGTGCTGGAACAAAACCTACGCCTGAGATAAATCCAGTTGCAGTAGAAGCAATGAAAGAGATTGGCATCGACCTTACCGAACAAAAACCAAAGATGCTTTCCAATGAAATGATCAAAGACTCGATTCTAAGTGTTAACATGGGTTGTATGGACAAAACTGAATGTCCTGCGCTTTTTATGAAAAATACAGTTGATTGGAATATTGAAGATCCTAAAGGTAAATCGCTTGATCAAGTCCGAAAGATTAGGGATAACATTGAACAAAAGGTAAGGGAAATTTGCAAAACTCTAGAATAACAAGCAAGTTATCGCATAACCAAAAAGCGTTCTTTGCTGAAATAATTGGTACATTTGTTGTAGTTGTATTTGCAACTGGTTCTGTAGTTTTAGACGCAAAATATCCTGGAACATTTGGTCTTTGGTTTGTTGCACTTGCTCCGGCAATTGCAGTGGCTAGCATGGTGTATGCATTTGGAAAAATATCCATGGCTCATTTTAACCCTGCAGTAACCGTAGGCTTTCTTATTACAAAAAATACACCAAAGAATTTCTTTAAACTATATCTTGTCGCAGAGATAACTGGTGCAATACTTGGAAGCATTTTTGTAAAATATGTTATAGGTACACAAGCAAATATTGGTGCAAATGCACCCAATTATCATTTTTCAATTCTGCTCATTATTGGTGTTGAGATTTTAGCAACTGCCTTACTAATGGCAGTCATTATAGTAGTTGTTCATACAAAGGGGTTGAGAGGTTTTAGCGGAATTGTAATCGGTGGAATGGTTGGTCTTGACATTTTCTTTTTAGCATTTATCTCTGGAGCTTCGATGAATCCAGCAAGAGCACTAGCACCTGCCATAGTATCTGGATATCTTAATGATCTTTGGCTTTACTGGACTGCACCTTTCATAGGTTCTTTCATAGTATCTCTTATCTATAGAAAAAAGTTTGTGAAATGATCATCTCTTACAGTAATATATAGTCGGTTTTACAACGAAATTGAATTGGCGAGATGAATGCCGGGGTCGCCTAGCCTGGTAGGGCGCGCGCCTGGAAATTAATAACCATAAAGCGCGTACTCGCAAGGGTTCGAGAGTTCAAATCTCTCTCCCGGCGCCTATTTACAAATCCATTAATCATAGCATGAGGTTTTCATATCATTGGAAAAATATGATGTAGCAATAATTGGCGGCGGATTGCTTGGTACTTCAATTTCATATTGGATTTCAAATTTGTATGATGCAAAAGTTGTGGTAATTGAAAAAGAATCCGACGTTGGAATGCATACGAGCAGTCGAAATACTGGAGTAGTTCATTCTCCTTTCTATCTTAATCCTGACAAAAAGACCAAGCTTGCAAAAGCCGCGTTTCTTTCACATGAAATGTGGAAAACATTTGCTCAAAAAAAGGGACTGCCATGGAAGATGGTAGGTACTATGGAAATTGCACTTGATGATGAGCAACACAAGATTCTTGAAAAATACCTGAATTGGGGTCCAAGAAATGGAATGTCTGAGAAAGATATAGAACTGTTAAGCAGTAATGCAGTAACACAAAGAGAGCCAAACATTAGATGTCATTCTGCAATTCATTGTAAGACTGATGCAGTAGTTGATTACGGAGAGTTTACCAGAAAATTAAAAGAAGAATCACAAAAAAACGGAACTAAATTTTTACTAAACAGACAATTAGAAACAGTTGAAAATCTAGGTGATTGCCCAATGCTCTCATTTCAAAATAAAGAAAAAATAAGTTCCAAGCTTGTCATAAACTGTGCTGGTGGATATTCACTTGATATTGCCAAAAAGTTTGGATTGGCAAATGATTATTCTAGTCTTCACTTTAGAGGAGAGTATTGGATTGCAAATGATGAATACACTAATCTTGTCAAGACAAATATTTACTCTGTTCCAAAATATCCTGATTTTCCATTTCTTGATCCACACTGGATTCTAAGGGTTGATGGTAAAAGTGAAGTTGGACCAAACGCAGTTCCTGTTCCAAGTCCTGAAACTTATTCTGGATATGTAGGAGATGTCGAAACCCTCATTTCTAAAATCACTGAGGTAGTAACAGGTAGTACCCGAAAATTACTTCTTAATGCTGATTTTATGAATTTGGTAGCAACGGAATGGCTAAGCTCTTTATCCAAAACTGTCATGATAGAACGAATACAGGAATTTATACCAAAGATAAAACCAGAATTTTTCTCACAACGAGGTACTGCTGGAATTAGAACTCCAATTATAACTCCAGAGGGAAAATTCTTACCAGATGTATTAGAACTTGAAGGTGAGAACTCATATCATATTCTAAATTATAATTCTCCTGGTGCAACTGGGGCTCCTGCATATTCTACCTACGTTGTCAAATCTCTGCAGGAAAAGGGATTGTTACAATATAAAACACGAAAGACTGACTCCATTTGGGATTTTGAGACTATTAACTAGATAACAAAGGATGTTTCACTTATGATTTGTTCCTACATACAAGATTAATATTCTGAAATCAAGAAACAAATCTGTGTTTCCAGAACACTGCTCTATTAGAAAAAAAGGACAAGATTGTCCGATGCCACCAGAATTTGTAATCTCTGTAAAATCAGAAGATGGAGAATATATGGTTGGAGTTACATGTGACGGGCACAAAAATGCATTTACAGAAAAATTGACATCTCTACAAAAAGAAGGAAAGGTTCCACAAGGAACAGTCATCTTTACTGGCCTAAAACCAGTGGGTACTAATTGCATTAAAGTAAATCCTGATGATCTTATACAACTCTCTGATTTGTAAAAAATTATTTTATACTATGACTTGATAAATCGGTTTTTTGTCTGCAAGCAAAAGTTCTAAATTCTTTATTGCAATTTCTGCCATCTTTCTTCTCGTTTCTATAGTTGCACTTCCACTATGAGGCATTAGTATAATATTATCCATTTTTGCAAATGGGTGTTTGGAATTAATTGGCTCCTTTTGAAATACATCAAGACCTGCTCCTGCAATTATTCTTCTTTTTAACGCGGTAGCAAGATCTTTTTCATTTATTATTTTACCACGAGCTGTGTTTATCAAAAATGCAGTTCTCTTCATTTTATTTAACAATTTTAAATTAATAATTTCATGTGTTTGTGGTGTATGTGGCGAGTGGATACTTACAACATCACTATCTCTAAAAAGATTCTCAAATGATACATATTTTATTCCTAATCTTTTTTCTTCGTTTTTTGTTAGTCTAGTTCTGTTATGATATATGATATTCATCTCAAAACCTGAAGCTCTTTTTACAACTGCTTTTCCAATTCTTCCCATTCCAAATATGCCGAGAGTTTTTTGGTAAAGGTCTGTCCCAAGAAACTCATATGGACCAAATATTGTACTCCATTTATCATTACGAACGAGTTTATCTCCTTCAGGTATTCTTCTAAAGAGAGCTAGTATCAAAGCCATAGTCATATCTGCAGTAGCCCGTGTCAATACTTCTGGCGTGTAGCCAACTACTATGCCCCTACTTGAGGCAGTCTTGACATCAATGTGGTCATAACCTACACTATATGTCGAAATTACTCTGAGTTTGGTTCCTGCATTTATTACATCTGCATCTATGGAATCATACGGATAACAGATCAGGCCATCTTTATCCTTGATTTTAGAAATTAGCAAATTTTTTGGCATTGGAATCTTTCCAGTGTGAACTTCAACATCGTATTTCTTTTTGAGTTCCTTTATTGCAAAATCATGAATCTTTCGTGTAAGTAAGATCTTCAACTATATCCATTTGAATAAATGACGATTTTAAGCGTATTATAATAAAAAATTAACTAGTCATAAGTAAAAATCAACACAAAAATTTGTTCCAAGATATCACAACAACTCATTTATAATTAATCAAAGTAATGGTATACAATTGAAACACAAAGACGAGTTTGCTATTTGTGTACAATGTAGAAATCCTCTAGAAAAATGTGTATGTGTATGTCCATTTTGCGGTGAACGGGATAAATGTGAATGTGCCTTGTTTGATGCTGCAACTGGTGGATAATACTCAAACTCGAATTTTATAGAATTATTAATATTCAATGAGTGTCTAGATGCATCATGTCTTCTATTGATTTTACATGGGTTATTGGTGGTCCTCAAGGAGGAGGTGTTGAAACTGCAGCAAATATTTTTGCTGGAGCATGTGCTGGTTGTGGACTAAAGGTATTTGGCAAAAGAGAATACTATTCCAATATTAAAGGTGAACACAGTTACTTTGGAGTTAGAGTTTCTGACAAGACAATCAGATCAAATGTAAGCGGAATTACAATGCTAGTCGGATTTGATGCTGAGACATTATTCCGACATGCTGACGAGGTTTTTGATGATGGTGCTATTGTATTCGAATCTGACTTGACTGAAATAAAGATAGATGAAGTTCATACTCTTGACGCACAATTCAAGGAACGTCTCATAAAGTATCTTTTATCAAAAAACAAACCATTGACCATTCAAGGTGCAATTAACGCAGCCAAAGAAAGAGGCGTTACTCTCTATCCGGTATCATTCAAAGAAATACTGGCTAGTCTGTCAGATGAGACAAATAATCCAAAGTTACGTGGAATGTTTCGTATGCAAAATGTTCTAGCTGTCTCTATATCAATTGGATTGCTTGGACTTCCACCAGAAACATTGTTAAAATCTGTAGGGTCGATATTTTCAAGAAAAGCAGAGATTGCTGAAATGAATAAAACTGCAGCAAACTATGCTTACAATTATGCAACAGTGAAATATTCTAAATTCAGATATCAATTGTCGCCTATCCCAAAAGAAGAACATACAATGTTAGCTCAAGGATTCCAGTCTACAAGTCTTGGAAAGATTGCATGTGGTTGCAGATTCCAGTCCTACTATCCAATTACTCCTGCATCTGATGAAAGTGTCTTCTTGGAGTCTAATGAAATTTTTGAGGTTGAAAACAATCGACCTGGTTCTACGCTAGTTGTTCAAACAGAAGATGAGATATCTGCAATTGGTATGATTATAGGCGCATCTTTGACAGGATCTAGATCATCTACTAGTACATCCGGCCCGGGTTTTTCTCTAATGGCAGAAGCTCTTGGATGGGCTGGAATAAATGAAGTTCCAATTGTAGTAACCTTATACCAACGAAGTGGACCATCTACCGGACTTCCTACAAGACATGGACAAGATGATTTGCAATTTGCAATTCATGCAGGACATGGTGACTTTCCAAGAATTGTATATGCATCAGGTGATACAGAAGAAGGATTCTATGATACTGCAAAATGTTTCAACTTTGCTGACATTTATCAAATACCTGTGATACACATGATGGACAAATTCATTGCAAGTACAGTTTCCACTGTAAAAAGATTTGATCCTACAAAAATAACTATAGAACGTGGAAAACTCTTAGAAAAAATAGAAGATCCTGGATACAAAAGATTCACACCATCACCGGATGGAATATCTCCTCGATCAAGACTTGGACTTGAAAACGGAATATTTTGGAATACTGGAGACGAGAGCGATGAGGCAGGTCACATATCTGAAGATCCAGAAAATCGTATTTACAAGATGGATAAACGCCTTCACAAGATGGATCTTGCTTTAGAGCAAATTCCCAAAGAGGATCAGGCAATAAACTACGGCATATCTGACTTTTGCATTCTTAGCTGGGGTTCAACTAAAGGTCCAATTTTAGATGCCATTGAGATGCTCAATAAAGCAGGTTACAAGGTAGGATTTATCCAAATCAAACTATTGCATCCATTTCCAACAAAATATGTACAGTCATTGCTTTCAGGAGTCAAGAAAATAATCGATATAGAAGCAAATCAATCTGCACAAATGGGATCATTACTTAATGAATATTTGGATAGAAAAGTTGACTATTACATATTAAAATACACTGGAAGACCAATGACTTGTAATGAACTCTTTGATTCTGTTAAAAAAATTATTGACAACAAGGCAGAGAAAAAACAGGTGCTAAAATATGGTGTCTAATGTAGCTGATTACAAAACAGAGGTACATAATGATTGGTGTCCTGGATGTGGAGACTTTGGTATTGTAAGTGCAATTCAAATGGCTCTTGCAGAAATGGAAATTCCAAGACACAAGGCCGCAATTTTTTCTGGAGTAGGATGCTCTGGTAAGACTTCACATTATCTTAATGTGTACGGTGTTCACACTTTACATGGAAGAGTACTGCCATTTTCACAGGGTGCCAAACTTGCGAACCCTGAGATGACTGTAGTGGCAGTCGGCGGAGATGGTGATGGATTGGGAATTGGTGCAGGGCATTTTGTTGCAGCTGGTAGAAGAAATGTGGATATGACATATCTGATTTTTAACAACGGAGTATATGGTCTCACAAAAGGGCAAGCATCTCCTACACTAAAGCTTGGACTGCAAACCAAATCACTTCCTGAGCCAAATGTTAACCAATCTGTAAATCCAATAGCACTAGCTATTGCAAGTGGATTTACATTTGTTGCAAGGGGTTATGCATATGATGTAAGACAACTCAAAGATTTGATTATTGCCGCAGTAAAACATAGAGGTCTTTCATTTCTTGATGTATTACAACCATGTCCAACTTACAATGATATCAATACAAGAGATTGGTTCTCAGGTATGGATAACATTGATGAGATAACAAATAGACCAAGACCTAGGATATACAAACTTGAGGATGTGGGATATGATCCAGTTGTACATATAGACTCGCCACAAGAAGAAAACGAAAAACTAACTCAAGCACTGATTAAATCTAACGAATGGGATGCCAAGATTCCAACTGGGATTTTTTACAAAAATGACATTGCACAATCATATGACCAAAGAATGGCCGAAAGAATTCCAAATTATCTTGAAAATCCTCCAGCATACCAGGAAATCTCTGCAGGTGGAAAGTCAATTACTGACATATCTCAACTGCTTGATAAACTAGAAATCTAAATTCATAATTCTGTTATACTGTGGAAATAATCGGTAATCCTTTTCCGATAATGATATAAGTTATTAGCATCTTCGTAAAAAGAGTAATTCTACTTTGAATCTGGATGAAGTAAACAAGATATTCCGAAAATCTATAATTGATGGGTATTTCGAACCTCATCTTGTAAATCTTGATTTTAAAAAATCAAATGTAAAACATCCTACAATTAGAGACGACGGGCTTATGCAAACTAACTTGTTACATCTCTTCTTTGACATTGACACTGGTTCTGATTATCCTGATGGCGATGAATGGTTTATGGCAGAATATCTTTTTCCGTACAGCATAAAAATACCTGATAAACTCAAAGGTCCTGATTATTTTAGCACTATATCTATCGGAGAAGGGAAAAATTTTTGGAGACATAGAGAACTAATACGATACAAGTACGGAAAAACAAAGAAACTAGAGGAGTCTTTGGATTTTATTGAAAAAAAATATCGAGAACTACACTCTATGTTAGAGCCTCTTGAAAAAGAGATCAAATAACTTTCCATTCATTTTCTGAGAATTGATATTTTTGTTCTCCCTCACCTGACATTACCTGCCATTTCCCAGAAATGTCATTAAATTGATATGAAACTTCGGTAACCTCTCTGGGTAATTTTTTAGGATCCAGATGATATGGTAATAATTCTAAAATAAAATCAATTTTATCAACAGCCATATCAAACGAATGTCTGTCATCAAGATCTATGATAAATATGATATCTGGTTTTCCTTTGAACTTAATGTAAATACGTAAACTGTCTCCTCCACCCCTTCTTCTTTTCATCTCTTTTATGACGCCTTTAATTTTGTCCCATCGTGGAATTCCAAACCACTTAAAAAATGATTCATTGAATTCAAGTGGAAATGTAATGTCCATCATTGTTGTAAAATCTTCATCTGGACTAGCATTAGGATCTTCTTGTACGTTGAATAAATTATGTAATGTACTATAGATAACTTCAAGCTCCCAGGGGGAAATTCCATAAAATCTTAAGGAAAGTGGAAGTTTTGTGGTACTCATTTACAGACAATGGTGAAAATTTCTAATTAAAGGTTCATAATTGATAATGAGGATTGAATTTATCTATACCTCATGTTGTATAAAATAAGATAATGTCAAAAAAATGTGATTGTGGCTCTTGTGGACATGAAACTACAGAAGAGTGTTTTAATAAAGAGTGCAAATGCTGTCTGCCAGATCATTTGGGCGCATTTGGAAAAAATCGATAATTGAAGGTTCTAAACGGTCATTATGTACTTGAACAGATACAAAATGCCTATTGTTGATATGACATATACCATAGGCTTCCATGCCAATACTGGAAAACTTGGAGTAGAAAGTTTAACCTTGTAATTATCAATGACTGTATTGACATACTTTCTAATTCGTTCGTTCCAAATCTTATATTCTATCTGATGTTTTTTCAATAAAGTTTCTATTTCGTATAGTACTGGAGTTCTTTGACAAAATAGGTGTTGAAGATAATCTCGTGAAACCTCTACTTCTGCTTGTATTGCAACTAGCCCTTTTTTCATTTCTAATAGTCTTACGTGCATCTCCCATGGCTTTTTTAGCTTAAGGGATAAACCACTGCCAATCTGAGCAGACTGCTTATGTTCAAATTTTACATGAGTGAAACCTTCATTAGAAAATATCTTGAGAAGTTCATCGACACTTTTCTTTACTACGATGGTGAGTTGTTCTACTCCTTTTGTATCTACCTTGACTTTACTTGTATTTCCATCCATGAAATACATTGTTTTGGGATATTTAGTAAGAAACTCTACCATAACTTGCGATCGATTTTAGTTCTATTAAAACTATAGTTGTTCTAGATCATTGTTCCTAGTCCACGAACATAGACACACTCTTCATAGGATATGGCCATGTCATTTTCCCTCATCTTTCTATCAGAAAGTCTTGCTTCGGAATCTCTAATCAATACACACGGAATTGCATCTGAACCCTCACCCATCTTTAGATTTGCAATTGACGCCAGATCATCTGCAATGGCTTGAAAAGTTACTTTGAGTACATTTCCATACAAGTCCTTTTCTCCTCGAAGATCAGAAGTAGGCTCTATCCCAGAACAAGCTATTGCAATTCCAACAGTTCCTACTCTTCCTGGCATTAATCTGCTATCTGTTATTATAATTCCAACATGAATGTTATACTTTAACAGAACTTTTCTTCTAAGATGTTCTGCAACAAGATATGACTCATTTGGATACAACACAACAGTTCCACTATGTGTGTTAGATTTGTCAATTCCTGCATTTGGTGCTATGATATTATCTGACGATGTAATAACAAATCCTGGAATTCCGCCAAATATTTTATCTGATTCTCTTAGAATTATTTCTGCCATTTTGGGTTTGATATGAAATCTATTTCCAATTTTTTCTGCATCAAAAGAAGGTACAATTTTATCATACTCTAATACTCTACCCTGAGAGTTTGCAACATATTTACTTGAAATTACTAAAACATCTCCATTTTGAGGCGTTATCTGGGCATTTTCCAAATCAAGTACAATACTTTCAAACAAATCAAATTGTTCTTTTTTTAATGTGGACTTTACTGGCAAAACTGTAAGAGGCATATCTGGTTTTAAATCATAATTCCTATTTAGGGTTCTGCAAACATTTTAATTTCTTGAAAGTTAATTTTGTATATTGAATATTACTGAAAAGATCCTAGCCCGCGCTTCTGGAAAATCAAAGGTTTCACCAGGAGATGTAGTATTTGTTAATGTCGATAAAGTTATGATTCATGATGTATCAGGACCAGGAGTTATAGCCGTTTTTGAAAAATTGAAAAAGAAAGGAATGAAGATTGAGAAATTATGGAATCCTGATAAGGTATGGGTTGCAGAAGATCATTTTGTTCCAGCGGCTGATAAAATATCTGCCCAAAATATTGTATCTCTTACAAATTTCACAAAACAATTTGGAATTAAAAAGCATTTCAAGTATGGTATGGGTCAATATGGCATTTGCCATACGTTATCTCATGAGGAAGCTATGGTTCTTCCCGGAGAAGTATATGTTGGAGGTGACTCTCATACGAACACCACTGGAGCTCTTGGAGCCTTTGCAGCCGGTTTAGGGCATACCGATGTTGCATATGTTTTGCTAAATGGAAAGATATGGTTCAAAGTTCCTGAGACATTACTCTTCAAGTTAAATGGAAAACTTCCAGATCATATAATGGCAAAAGATTTGATATTGAAAATAATTGGTGATATTGGAAATGATGGTGCTGCATACAAGACTATGGAGTTTGGAGGAACAGGAATATCAGAAATGTCTGTTGAGGGAAGATTAACACTAACAAATATGACTACTGAGGCAGGTGCCAAGAGTGGTATTGTAGAACCTGATCAAAAATTAAGAGATTATCTTGCAGCAAGAGGGGCAACTAAATATGATGAAGTCCATGGTGACGCAGATGCTCAATATGAAAAAATTTACGAGTATGAAGGTTCAGAGATAGAACCTACTGTGGCAAAACCATTCTCACCTGAAAATATTTCTGTCGCTAGAGATTTGTCTTCGATTGAACTTGATAAGGCATACATTGGTTCGTGTACTGGTGCAAAACTAGAAGATTTACAAGCTGCAGCAAAAATTCTCAAAGGAAGAACTGTAAAAATAAGAACTGAAGTATTACCCGCGGCAATATCGATATTTAGAAAAGCTATGGACGAAGGATTGTTAAAAATTTTCCTGGATGCAGGAGTAGTTGTAGGACCTCCAACATGTGGTGCTTGCTGTGGTGCTCATATGGGAGTGTTGGCAAAAGATGAGATTTGCATCAGTACCACAAATAGAAACTTTCCAGGAAGGATGGGGCATGTCGAGTCCCAGACATATCTTGCCTCTCCTCTTGTTGCAGCTGCTTCTGCTATAACAGGAAAGATTACTGACCCGAGGGATTTGAAATGAAAGGCTCTGTAATAAAATACGAACGAGATAATATAGATACAGATGTAATCTTACCCGGTCCTTATCTTAAGATTCATGATTATGCAGAATTGGCAACACATGCAATGGAAGGGCTAGACAAAGATTTCCATAAACGAGTTAAGCCAGGTGATTTTATTGTTGCAGGAAAAAATTTTGGCTGTGGCTCATCTAGAGAACACGCTCCGATAGCACTATCTTATTCTGGAATAAAAGCAGTCTTGGCATTGTCTTTTGCAAGAATATTTTATAGAAATGCGGTTGATGGTGCATTTTTACTTCCAATTGAAATAGATGAAAGTGCCTACAAGGATATTTCAGATACTGATTCACTTGAGGTAGATGTATCTAAAAATGAAATCAAGAACTTGACAAAGAACAAGATCTATAAAATGAAACCTTTCCCTGAATTGATAGGTAAAATAATCGAAGCTGGTGGACTCTTCAATTACAAACCCTAAATCATACCATTATATCTCCGATCCTGATTATTATGATCTAAATGTCAAGAACATTGTTTGAAAAAATATGGGACTCGCATATTGTTGTAGATGAAGGTGGACGCTCACTACTTTATGTGGATAGACATCTTATTCATGAAGTTACATCTCCTCAAGCTTTCGAAGGTTTACGTATTAATTCAAGAAAAGTAAGACGACCTGATCTAACATTTGCAACAATGGATCACAACGTACCAACAAGTGATAGATCATTGCCTATTTTAGATCAAATATCATCAACGCAAATTAAAACACTTGAAAAAAATTGTAAAGAATTTGGAATTACTCTCTTTGACATTAATAGTCCTAATCAAGGTATAGTACATGTTATAGGTCCAGAATTGGGAATCACTCTTCCTGGGACAACTATTGTGTGTGGTGATAGCCACACGTCTACTCATGGTGCTTTTGGAGCCCTTGCTTTTGGAATCGGTACAAGTGATGTAGAGCATGTTTTAGCAACTCAGTGTATACTGATGGAAAAACCAAAAACTTTTGAAATCAAAATCCAAGGAAAAAGAAAGAATCCTCACGCCATTACTGCAAAGGATATCATTCTATCAATAATTAGAAAAATTGGTACTGCTGGAGGGACTGGAACGGTAATTGAGTATAGAGGTGAAGCAATATCTGAATTGACAATGGAGCAAAGGATGACAATATGTAACATGTCAATAGAGGCGGGAGCACGTGCTGGATTAATTGCTCCTGATGAAAAAACATTTCAATATCTCAAAGGACGAAAATACGTTCCAGAAAATTATGATGAATGTGTTGATAATTGGCGTGAAAATCTAACTACTGATAGAAGTGCAAAATTTGATAAATCATTTACCCTTAGTGCAGAAAGTATTGTACCCCAAGTGAGCTGGGGAACAAATCCTGCAATGACATCTGATGTTACAGGAAGCATTCCATTTGCAGAAGAATATGGTAAAGGAAATCCAGAGGAAGAAAAGGGTGTAACAAAAGCACTTCAGTATATGGACCTAAAATCTGGTACTCTAATTACTGATATTGCAATTGATAGAGTATTCATTGGTTCATGTACTAATGCAAGATTGGAAGATTTGATAGAGGCATCTAAAGTTGTAAAAGGAAAAAAGGTCTCACCTAAAGTAAGAGCGATGGTGGTTCCAGGTTCACAACTTGTAAAGAAAAATGCCGAAATGATGGGTCTTGATAAAATATTCAAAGATGCAGGATTTGAATGGCGAGAATCCGGATGTAGCATGTGTCTTGGTATGAATCCTGATATTTTAGCTAAAGGTGAGAGATGTGCTAGTACTTCAAATAGAAACTTTGAAGGAAGACAAGGTGCAGGAGGAAGAACTCATCTTGTAAGCCCTGTAATGGCAGCTGCTGCAGCAATTTATGGTCATTTTGTAGATGTACGGGAATTGGATTTGAACTAGAATGAAACCGTTTCAAAAAATAAAAAGCATTGCCACACCACTTGACAAGGTAAACGTTGACACTGATCAAATAGTTCCAAAACAATTTCTAAAATTAATTCAAAGAACTGGATTTGGGCAATTCTTGTTTTATGATTGGAGATTCGAAAGAGAAGGCACTCCAATAAAAAATTTCATATTAAATGACCCGAAATATGCCAATTCCAAAATATTGCTTGCTAGAGACAACTTTGGATGTGGTTCTAGTAGAGAACATGCTGTATGGGCACTCGATGATTATGGTTTTAAGGTGCTAGTATCGACATCATTTGCTGATATATTTTATAATAATTGCTTCAAAAATGGAATATTACCAATTCAAGTCTCAGTGGATGTACTACAAAAGTTATTTTCAACAAAATCTGAAATCGAAGTAGATTTGGAAGAGCAGACAATTAAGGCAGACAATATTTCAGTCTCGTTTCATATAGAACCACATTGGAAAAAGATTCTACTTGAAGGCTTGGATGATATTGCACTGACTCTACAGCATGAAGCCGAGATTGTGAAATATGAGAGATCTCACAAAATCTAGGTGCCAAATTTCTTAATTATAGAATCTACCAATTCTTTATTCCTATCAACACGTGTAGGTGAATCGACATCTAACCACTTGGTTTTTCCAATATCGTACGCTCCAATCTTTCCTTTTTTAGATAAGGGTTGTAATATGTCATAAGAAAGATTTAGATCCTTTTTCTTTTGTTTTTTAGATTTTATTGTTTTTATTATTTCTGAATTTATAATGTATATTCCTAAACATTCTGCCATCTGCAGTTTGATTGTAGGTTTTTCCTTAAATTCTTGAATGATCCCATTATTTACTATTGCAAATCCTGTCTCTTCATTTCTATATCTTCTCACAGCTATAGTTGCAGTAGTCTTGGCATCTTTGTGAAATTGATACATCTTGCTTATGTCGATAGGACAGAGGTTGTCAGAAAACCACAAGATGAATTCTTTACTTTTTCCAAGGGATGATCTTAGATGAATAAGATCTCCACCTGTTCCACTTTGTGAATCTTGAATGAACTTTATTGGTTTCTTAAATGAAATATGATTTTCAAAATATTTCTCAATTTGTTTTCCAATACCTGCAAAATCTCCTATTATTATAATTTCATCAATAATGTTAAACTTGGAGAGATATTTGACTACGTGATAAATTAGAGGTCTTCCCTGTACTGGAATCATTGCCTTTGGAATATAATCTGTAAATGGCCTGCCGCGCGTTCCACGGCCTCCTGCCAAAACTACAGCTTTCAAGACTATCTGTATGATTTCTGCTTTCTTCTTCTAGCACCAGGGCCACCAAATTTCTTTGGTTCCTTTTGTCTATCGTCACCGCTTAACAGATGTTTATCATAATCTGTTAATCGTTTTCTGAGGTCTTCTCTTATTGTTCTTGTAAGTGGGTGGTCTTTTGGTTCTTTTCTTGTTTTTGTCCATCCAGTCATGGCTCTTGAAATGGCAACTGCGCTTGCATAAGATTGCCCTACATAGCCACCGCCTTTGACTTTAACTGAAAGATCTATTTTATTTCTAATATCTCCTGCAACTTCTAATGGACCCAGCATAATTTCTCTTGCAACTTCTTGTTGAATCATTTCTACTGGGACATTGTTGATTCTAACACGACCTACTCCTTTTGTAATGAATGCATGGGCTCGTGCAGTTTTTCTAGTTGCGTAGTAGCTTTCTAGTTTTACCATTATTCGTGCCACCCAACCATTTTACCTAATTCTCCTAATGTTGTATAATATGGAGAAGGTCTTCTAATTTTAGCATCATCAAACTGTGTTGTTTTCTTTGATCTTAATTCATTTGGTACTCCAAGGTATGCTCTTAATCTTTTCAAAGATGTTGCACCTGATGGTTTGTTCTTTGGTAGCATTCCCCGTACCATTCTACTTATGATGGTGTCTGGTCTACGAGGGTGAAATGGACCAAATTTAGGATTGTTAATGCTGCCTACTTCCAAAAATTTTCTATATTCTTCAATGATTGCCTTTCTATCACCTGAAATCATGATATTTTCAGAATTGACAATTGAAACTCTATTTCCTTTTATGAGTAGTTTTGCAACATGAGAGCAAAGTCTACCTGCAATCAAATTTGTTCCATCTACTATAATATCTTGTGAAGATGGATTCTTTTCTGCTGTTTTCTTTTCGGTTGCTTTTACTTCTGTAACTTGCTTAACCAATTATTTTCACTCCTTTTCCTGTTGGATGATTCTTGATAATTTGAGATATATCTAATATCTTTCCACCTGATTCTACTATCTTCTTTGCGCCAGAAGCTGAAATTGAAAATGAACATAATGTAATTTTGTGTGAAAGACTTCCAGTTCCTAAAACTTTGCCTGGAACTATTATCACATCATTGTCTGATGCAAATTTATCGATTTGACCCAAGTTGAGTGTTCTCTTGGCTCTGGTTGGTTTTAAAGCCATTTCTGCTAATTTTTCCCAGATTGGTGCATTGTTCTTCTTTGATGCCCCTCGCAAAGTCTTCACCATTTGAATAACAACTTGATTAGTCATGTGTAATAATGCCCACTTTTACCCAAATATAATATATGCTTCAACCAAGTGCGGCTACGTTCTTTTGGAATTCACCCAGTCTTTTTTCAAGCTCTTCAATAGCAGCTTTTAGAACCTGTTTTGGAGTTAAGCTACCTGTAGTCTCTATGCTCAAAATATGTTCATCGGGATTATCTGTTGATACAAGTGTTGAAACTGTAGATGAATTCCATTTAGCATGATCGCTACCTCTGCCTAATCTTGCATAGGCTTCTACCTTTAGCTTCTGACTTGGGGCAAGAGCAACAATTGGAATGTTAGGACTGACTGGCTTTACAACCTCGTCTTCTGAACTAATTTCTGATGAGGTTACTGTACGTGTATTATCGGAACTGCCTGAATCAAGCATAAGTAAAACTCTGCATCTACTGCATCCAAGCTCACTATGACAATCACATGCTGATGGTTCTATGAATCTCTCAAGATCTGTTCTTAATGGCATCATTGCAAGTCTGTGACCCACTCCCTCATCAGGTAAAACAGATGAGTTTTCAATAATTACCACATCATCAACTGCAAATGTGGGAATTCCTGATAAGCAAATGCGTCTAAGTGCGTTAGCATATTGGATGGGTATTCCCTTCAATTTTACAACCATATTGTTACCACTTTCTTCAACAATCTCTAAAGAAGTCAAATCTTACGAATGAGGACTAAAATTCCAAATAAAAATCTAGCGAGTTTTTCTTTATAGATAAATACCGAGTGAGAGTACCTCAATTATGGATACTAAAGTAACAATTGTAAGGTTTTCAGTAGAGGGTGAAAAGTTCGAAATATTGGTAAAACCAGACCCTGCACTGGAATTTAAGCTAGGTAAACGTAAGGATATTTCTGGAGTCTTGATTTCTGAAGAGATTTACTCTGATTCCAACAAAGGAACACGTGCATCTACTGAGAAACTTATGAAGGCATTCAAGACAACTGATGCAACTGCGATTGCTACTATAATGCTTCAAAAAGGAGAACTGAATCTTACAACTGATCAACGAAGAAAGATGGTTTCTGAAAAACGTAAACAGATAGTTGATAATATTGCTAAAACCTATGTTGATCCCAGATCACATCTTCCACATCCGCCACTTAGAATAGAACAAGCAATGGATGATGCAAGAGTATCTGTTGATCCTTTTAGAAATACAGAAGAACAGATCAAAGAAATTATAGAACAACTCCGTTCAATAATTCCATTAAAGTCTGAAAATATGCTTCTTGAAATAATAGTACCGGCTCAATTTGCAGCTCAATCTTATGCAGTCTTAAAATCATTTGGAACTTTGAAAAAAGAAGAATGGCAAGCAAATGGTGCACTCAAAGTAATACTAGATATACCGGCGGCGGCAAGGGCAAATGTAATGGACAGATTAGGTTCTGTAACAAAGGGTACAGCTTCTATTGAGGTTTCAAAATGATGGATATTAAAAGAAGATATGTTATTCCTGGTGATGTAATAGCAACTGGTCCCCTAAGACCAGAACAAAATGTGTATCAGGACGGCGATAGAATGATTTCTACATGTGTAGGAATTTCAGAAATTTTTGAAAATTCTGTTAAAGTAATTCCTCTCACAGGTGGATATATGCCAAAGACAAATGATTTGGTAATTGGAAAAGTTATTGGAACTTCACCACTTTCTTGGGAGTTTGACATTAATTCGTGCTTTGTAGGATTTTTACCAGCACAAGATGTTTTTGGCAGAGATTATTCCCCTACAAAAGATGAACTCAAACAGAGATTGGATATTGGAGATTTAGTTGCAACAAGAATTGCTAATTTTGATAGATCAAGAGATCCACTTTTGACAGTACAAGATAGAGATCTTGGTAAAATTGATGCGGGTGAACTAGTTGAGATATCTCCAAGCAAAGTACCTCGATTAATCGGTAAACGCGGTTCGATGATTCAAACAATAGAAATGGCTACTAAAGCAATTATTACAATTGGTCAAAACGGATGGATAGTAATTTCATGTGAAGATTCAGAGGGATTATTAAAGGCAGTTGAGGCAGTGAAAATGATCGATGCCCTTGCGCATACGCCAAACTTGACTGAAAGAGTCAAATCTATGCTTGGGGTTACAGATGGTGAAAATAATGACACAATTAATGACTGAAGATGGAATTAGATGTGATGGTAGGAGACTTGATGAGCTTAGAAATATCTCCATTAAGGTAGGAGTACTAAAAAATGCAGACGGTTCTGCTTATATCGAATTTGGAAAAAATAAAATTTTAGCTGGTGTCTTTGGCCCAAGAGACGTTCATCCAAAACACATGGCAAATCAAGATTCTGGAATTTTGCGTTGCAGATATCACATGTCTCCTTTCTCTGTAACTGAAAGAAAAAATCCTGCCCCATCAAGAAGAGAGATTGAAATTTCAAAGGTTATCAAAGAAGCATTACAGCCTTCTGTTATTCTAAAAGACTACCCACGTACTGTGATTGATGTATTCATTGAAGTGCTTCAAGCAGATGGTGGTTCAAGGTGTGCTGCACTTGATGCTGCATCTGTTGCTCTAGCCGACGCAGGAATTCCAATGCGTGACTTGGTATCTGCATGTGCTGCAGGAAAAGTAGCAGACAGAATTGTTCTAGATGTTAATAATGAAGAGGATCAAGAAGGACAGGCAGATATGCCAGTTGCCTTGATGCCAAATGTGGGAAAAATTACATTGTTGCAACTTGACGGTATGCTAAAACCTGAAGAATTCAAAACTTGTATGCAAACTGCATTAGTAGGTTGTAGAAAAGTTTACGAAGTTCAAAGAAAAGCATTGATGGAAAAATACTTCCAAACTGGTGAGCAATAAAATTGAATTCTCAAATAATAGATCAATTAAAGCGAGAGAAAATTCTAGAGCTTCTTAAAACCGGAAAGAGAATTGATGGAAGATCTCTTGATGAGCAAAGAGCATTAACTATTGAAACTGGAGTTATTCCAAAAGCTAATGGTTCTGCTAGAATAAAACTAGGAAATACTGAAGTTATCACAGGTGTAAAG
The DNA here is from genome assembly GCA_028867675.1 of Nitrososphaerota archaeon. Classification (GTDB taxonomy): domain Archaea; phylum Thermoproteota; class Nitrososphaeria; order Nitrososphaerales; family Nitrosopumilaceae; genus Nitrosotalea. The sequence goes on from JAGWGA010000014.1 coordinate 28,566, forward strand.
ATACAGCCTGACAAACCATTTCCAGACCTTGGTGATAAAGGAATTCTAATCTGCACTGCAGAAATTTTACCATTGGCAGATCCAAATGTAGAGCCTGGACCACCAAATGAAGAAGTAATCGAACTTGCAAGAGTTGTCGATAGAGGAATTAGAGAAACTGAAATGATTGATTTACATCAACTTGTTCTGATTGAAGATAAATCCGTCATTGGCATGTTTATTGATAGTAGTGTAATTGATTCTGGTGGAAACTTGTTTGATGCATGTTCTTATGCCTCTGTAGCTGGTATTCTTTCTTGCACTGTTCCAAAATATGAAATTAAAGACGAAGCACCGGTACTTGTAGAAGGGGTTACATCAAAACCTCCGATAAAAACACTGCCGGTATCAGTTACAATGGCAAGAATTGGTGATTACGTGGTAGTTGATCCAACCAAGGATGAGGAATCATGTATGGATGCAAGAATTACAATTACAACAAATTCGGATGGTAACATTTGTGCAGTACAAAAAGGTGGAAGTGATGGATTCACTGCTGAGCAGCTAATACAATGCTCTGAAACCGCCCTTTCTGTAGGAAGAAAAATAAGGAAGCAATTTGAGCAGTTGAAATAAGATGACAAAAAAGAAGAGCGCTTCACTCAAGGGTCTCGGTCAAAAATATGGCCTCAAACCAAGAAAAAAATACACATCAGTCCATAGACAACTAAAGGCACAACGAAAATGTCCAGAATGTGGTTCTGAAAGATTTGGAAGAGAGGCAGTAGGAATTTGGGTTTGCAAAAAATGTAATTTCAAAGTAGCTGGCTTGGCATACGATGTCAAACTATAATGCTAAAATAGAAATTTCTGCTGGCAAAAGAACAAAAGCAATTTTTCATTCTATTGATACTGACAATAAATTCTATGACGAAAATCCCACCAAAACAAGTTTCTCACTTGATGACAAAATTATAATTTTGATTGAGGCACAAGAAATTTCACATCTACGTGCAAATCTGAATTCTACTTTGAGACTTGTTCAGGCAAGTAATGATTCAATCGAATCGGTAAAGATATAAACAAAACAGCAAGTCAAACATTCATGTCTGCAGGCGAACAACAAATTCCTCCTTGGTTACAAGAACAAGTAGGCAGATTACAACAATTACAACAAAACCTCCAGTCTATAATTATGCAAAAACAACACCTTGAATCAGAACATCTTGAAACTGAAAGAGCACTAGAGTTATTGCAAAAAGCAACTGATGATGATGTTGTTTACAAAACCGCAGGATCGATTCTTGTTAAATCTACAAAAAATGCTTTGGTTTTGGAATTACAAGAAAAAAAAGAGCTTGCAAATACTAGAATTACAGTTTTAACAAAGCAAGAAGCTAGAGTAAAGGAAAATCTAAAAGAAGCCGAGACTAAAATCAGAGAAATGCTAAAAGGTCCTTCTCAATCTGGACAAATTAAAACAGATACTCCTAAATAAAATATTTACAGAAACTTGATGATTTAATGAAAATTGAAGATCTCCGAATGGTAGTTGACGAAAGAGAACAAAAAAGCGGAATTCCTGATCTATTAAAGCAAATAGGAGTAAAGGTCGAGATGATGAATTTACCTGTTGGAGATTATATTGTTGCGCCAGAAACTGTTGTAGAAAGAAAAAGTGTTAGCGATTTTATCTCCTCAGTTTTTGACGGAAGATTATTTGATCAATGTAATAGACTAAAAGAACACTTTGAACATCCAACAATTATCATTGAAGGAAATGTTGACGAAATTGATGAAATTACAGAAAATCCTCTTGTGTTTTATGGAGCAATGTCTTCTGTAGTGTTGGATTTTAAAATACCTGTAATTCCAACTCCTAATGCTTCTCATACTGCCAAATTGCTAATATCCATGTGTGCAAGGCAAGGAACTGTAAAAGGACCTTTCCTTAAAAAAATTAGAAAGTCTGGTGACTTGCAACAACAACAATTATCAATTTTGACTAGTTTGCCGGGTGTTGGAGAAAAACTTGCATCTAGAATGTTAGAAAAATTTGGTTCACCAAGTGCATCATTGAATGCATCATCAGTGGAATTGTCTAAAATAAACGGAATGGGAGAAGCACGTGCCCAAAAAATAAGAAAAATACTCGATGCTAAAAATAAGAATGCAAAAACATCTGATCAAAAGACATTACATGATATATGATGCTATACGATAGCTTTTTTGTGTATATGATTGGAAGAAGGCTTTCTCTCGACTGATTTCTTCCTTAACTTGCTTCCACAAATGGGGCATTTAGATATCTTTTCAAAAGTTTTGTTACAAGCAGGACAAAAGTATACGTTATTCAATATCTTAGATATTCCTTTGGTCATTAATGGAATGACTTTGAGATTCAAGTGTTTTGCAACGTTTGATACAGTATAATCATCTGTTACTAATTCTCCATCTAGTTGGATACATAATGCCAGTACTGACACATCTTCTTTTGATAAATTGAGAAGGTCACCGGTGTTATTTGCTTTTTCTAAAATAAAGTCAATGTTTTTTTGTTCTGGTTCTATAATCTTTAGTCTCCCTAAATCGATGAGAGTTTGTACTGCATCGTGACTCTTCTTGATATGTTTGATTTCTTCAAATACTAGAAGAGTTGTAAAGCTCGGTTCTTGTGAAGAAAATGGTATTCCGGCATAAAATGATGTGGCATCTAAAACTCTAGAAGCCAAGCTTACTCATCTGTCTTAGACCTTGTTTTTTCAGTCTTACAAATACTGCAGGTTTTTTGTATTTTCTAATTGTTATAACTTCATCAAATCTTGCAGATTTGATAACTTGAGCATCCATGATTATGTTTGAATCATGATTACTTATGATCTCAACTTTTTCATCAGGAACGACAATTGATGGTAATTTGTTTACGGGAGCAACCGGTGTTATGATGAGAACATTTAGACTTTCATGAAGTATTGGTCCTCCAAGGGAATAGGAATGTCCGGTAGAACCACTTGGCGTTGCTACAATGACTCCATCCATTTTCTGTGTTACAGTATCGCTTTGAAATTTAATCTCAAATAATGAAGTTTTTGTCAAATTCTCCCTATTGATGTATATCTCGTTTAGTGCTGGTGGAAAATCCTGTCCTCCACAAGACGCAAAAACTCTGATCCTTTTATCGAAAAACACCTTGTTTGCAATGATTTGATCAATAGCAGTGTCGATTTGAGGTAATGTTATTTCTGATAATATTCCTCTATTGCCTCCAACGTTTATTGCAAGATTTGGAACCTCATTTTCTAAATATCTAAAAGTTCGGAGAGTAGTTCCATCTCCTCCTAACGTGATTGTTAAATCTAGTTTTGTAGTCTTGAGTTCTTCTAAATCATTGACCTTTTTTGCCCCATCTACATCTACACCAGAAACTGTATACACCTTGATTTTTTTTGCTAGTAGTTTCTTGGCAACTTTCTTCACGGCATCCTCTGATTCCTTTGAACCAACTTTACTTACTAATGCGACATTGTGAAGTTCCAATCAGAAGTTCTATTCTAATTTCACTTAAAAAGCATCTGATGGGTATAAAATATTAAGGACCTTTTGAATTTATTAAAACAGAGATAATAATGAATTATGCACAGCCCGTTTTAGTAGATACTGAAACCGTTGCAAATAATCTAAAATCATTAAAAATTGTTGAAGTTGATTATGATCCCGAAAATGCCTATAGACAAGGCCATCTACAAGGAGCCAGTTTAATATGGTGGAAACGAGACATTAATGATCCTATAACACGTGACATCATAAGCAAATCTCAGTTTGAAGATCTTTTATCCAGAAATGGAATAACTGCACAGTCTGAAGTTGTTTTGTATGGTGACTTTAACAATTGGTTTGCAGCATTTGTATTTTGGATATTCAAGTATTATGGACATGAAAAAGTAAAGATAATGAATGGTGGAAGAAAAAAATGGGAAATTGAAAATAGATCTTACACCAAGGACGAACCACAAATACCAAGAACAGATTATGTTGCACAACCACCAAATGAAGGATTGCGTGCATATCTCTTTGATGTGAGACGTGCACTTGAAAAAACTGATACAGTTTTAGTTGATGTACGTTCACCAAAAGAATTCTCTGGAGAAGTAACTGCGCCTGCTGAATATCCTATGGAACATGCTCAAAGAGGCGGACACATTCCAAATGCAAACAATATTCCTTGGGCAAGTGCTGTTAATGATACGGATGGTACTTTCAAATCAGTTGAAGAACTTAAAAAAATCTATGAAACAAAAGGTGTGACACCGGATAAAGATGTTATTTGCTATTGTAGAATTGGAGAAAGATCTTCACATACTTGGTTTGTTCTAAAATATCTTCTTGGATATCCTCAAGTTAGAAATTATGATGGTTCTTGGACTGAATGGGGTAATATGATTGGAAACCCAATTGAAAAATAACGAAACCGGTCAAGAGCTACCCATTCTAAAAAAAGGCATATTCTATGCCATACTTGACGGTCCATATGATATTATACTGGAAGACAAGACCAAACGTGGTCTTACCGTTCAAGAAAGATCGATTGATGAAAAATATACTGTAAATTCTGATAAAGGAATGATCTATGATATGGATGGAATAGGCCATAAAGTAGGAATCCGATGGTATTTTCCAAAAGACAAGTATGGATTTGATAAAGTACTTGAGCATGCATCTGAAATGGAACAAAGATATCGAAAGATCCGAGAAGAAACTTGCCCCGATTATTAGGAAGCATTTTTAAACTCTTTTCATCTACTAAAATTAGATGTCACTCCTGCTAAAGGATAAAGTGTATACTGTTCAATCAGCCACATCAAAGAGAGGAGTCTATCCTTTACACAGTTACAAGCTTGGTCTTTACCGTCTTCCGGTAAAATTAGAAGATCCTTATGAAATTGATTCCCTAGTTAGCGGATTTAAGAAAGTTTTCGAGATGGATAAATTTGCAGATAGAGTTTATGCTACATATCGTTGGAAGGAAGAAAACTTGCCAGATCCAGATGATAGTGGATACAAATCCATTGAACTTGAAGTACAAGTTGAGATAGTAACTGGAGAAGTTGTAGACATGATTTATCAAATATATCCAGTTGAAAAATATGGTGATGGACTTTGGGTTAAAGATTACAGAAAGAAAGCAGATGCTAACGCGAAGATGGTAATTGATACTATTTTGAGAAATAGTGTACTTGCTGATAAAATGATGGATCATGAAGTAAAAACTAAACAACTAACACCGGAACAAGCTCTAAAAGAATTAGAAGAACTTACTCCATTAGCACAAGTAGTTCCAAACGCAAAACCAAAACCAAAGCCAGCAGCTCCTCCGCCTGGACAACAAGCTGCACAAGTTGAAGAACCTGTAGCAAATGAAGGCGCAAAACCAGGACCAATAGATGTAGATTTCAAAAAGAAACTCAAAGTTGTTGAGACTTTTACTGCGCCATCTAGTAATTACAAGATAAAAGTATTTGGTGCAAGAAAAGGAAACGAAGTATTGGGAATATGGGGAGAGTATGTATCAGTAGATTATGATATCTGTGTTGGAGATGGAGCATGTATCGATGCATGTCCTGTCAAAGTTTACGAATGGGCTGAATTTGCCGGACATCCAGCTTCTGATAAAAAACCATTAATGGCAAGAGAACCAGATTGTATTTTTTGTCTATCTTGTGAAAACGTATGTCCTGTTCAGGCAATTAAAATTTCAAAGAAAGGCTAAGGAAAATTTCAGCGGTACGGCTATAAAGACTTTAGAGTTGAAAAACTCCAAATGCTTACACATGCTCTTCCAAATACTCTAACCCAATTTCTTTGGAATATTTTCATTAGTATTGCAATGGTGATTACACTCTATACTTGCAACTTTTACTATCTTGTAATAATTTCAAGACATCAAAAAAAGAATGATTCTATTGAACTAAAAGAAATCCCGACTGTTACTATCCAACTTCCAATATATAATGAAAAATATGTTGCCGCAAGATTGGTAAATGCTGTTTGTAACTTAGACTATCCAAAGGATAAACTCTCTATTCAGGTACTTGATGATTCAACTGATGACACATATGATATTCTTGAGAATCTCGTTCTAGAATATCAAAAAAAGGGCTTTGATATTCAGCATATACGACGATTAGACAGGAAAGGATACAAGGCAGGTGCACTTCGTAATGCAATGAAATTTGCAAAAGGTGATTTTATCACGATCTTTGATGCTGATTTTATTCCCCCAACTTGGTTCCTAAAAAAAGCCTTGACATATTTCTCTAAACCTGACATTGGATTGGTCCAATGCAGATGGGGTCATGTCAATGAAAGCTATTCTCCACTAACAAAGGCTCAAGCTCTAAGTCTTGATTTTCACTTTTTAATAGAACAAAAAGCAAAGAGCAATTCTCATCTGTTTATGAGTTTTAATGGTACTGCTGGTATATGGAGAAGACAATGTATCGAAGATTCTGGGGGTTGGCATACTGCCACACTAGTTGAAGATTTAGATCTTAGCTATAGAGCACAAATGAAAGGTTGGAAGTGTATCTTCATTCCTGATATTGTAGTAGATGCAGAACTTCCAGTCCAAATGAATTCTGCAAAAAGGCAGCAATTTCGATGGGCAAAAGGTTCCATTCAATGTGCTATAAAATTACTTGCCGATGTCACAGTAAAGAAAATGCCTGTTGATACAAAGATTCAGGCCTTTGTTCAACTTACAAGACATATTGTACATCCCCTAGTACTTGCACAATTTTTAATTCTACCAATACTGTTATCTTCCAAAATAAATCTCTATATCATAAGTGGATTGCCGGTATTGACAATAATTGCATACTTGGCAATGGGACCTGTTGCATACATACTAGTGATTCAGGGAATGTATGCCCAGAAATGGAGATCTAAAACCCTTTCCTATCTGTATCTGATAATCTATTCTGCCGGTATGTCAGTTAACAATACCGTTGCAGTCTTTGATGCATTTTTTGGAGGAAAGAATGTATTCTTACGTACTCCAAAGTTTGGAATTATAAAAAATGATGATGACTGGAGAGATAAGGCATATGCTCTTCCATTTACAAAAACTACACTTCTTGAAATATTCTTTGGAGTGTATGGAATTGTAGGTATTTTTATTGCAATATTTTCCAATAATTCTGTATTTGTTCCAATCATAGGCATTCAAGTAATTGGATTTCTTTACATTGCGTATCTTAGCATATCTCATTCAACATTTAAAAAAGGCAAATCAAGCAAAAGAGTCGAAACAAAGGAAGAGAAAATGGCAAATAATTACTATAAAGTTGCATTGGCTGGAATTATCGGATTAATTGTAGTAGGTGTTGTTATGGCTTTTGAGGAATATGGTAGTACTATTTACCCTCTTGACCAATCCCGAGGAATTTTATCAAGAATTCAAGCCACCTCTGACCCCCAAGTAATTCATGATGACATTCTAATGGTTCAACAACTCTTGCCAAAATCTGGAAACCCTGTTTGGATATTTCCTACAGATGAAACAAACTTTGGATTGATGCAAAAAGACCTTAACACAATGCTCTCAACACTTGATAAAATATCTACTACTTCGCCTGACACTGCAGCATTTCATACTGGAATGCTTAACATTCATGCTCAAGCAACTACAATTGTTTTCAATTTACTTGATGCAACTCCATACATGTATGTCAGCATTTCAAATATGTTGTTTGGAAGCATATGGGTTGCAGTCATAATTGGAATCTTTGCTCTTCTTAAGAAGAAAAAGGAAAAGCTACAATCTCTTGAAATGACCGACTAAGTAATATTTAGTTCGCGTCTGATTTCATCTACTGCTCTTATTCCAAATAGATCACGAACTTGTTCTATTCTAATTGATTCTTTTACAATGTCTAAACCAAGTTCAGTAATCAAAAGTCGAAATACATCTGTAAATCTTATTTCCCATTTATCTGCGCAATCTAATATCTTTGATATGCTCCACTGTTTTACCTCAGAAGGTAATGGGATTTTTGTTTCTACTTCTATAGAAATTCGGTCAAACAGATTGATCATGTCTTTGGTTTGTTCTACCATCTTCTCAATGTCTTCTAATGTGCCATATTTTGATTCAGAACGCATTCTGATGTTTGATTGGAATTCAGAAAGACGTAGTAATCCCATAACTTCATGTGAAGTATTCTGAGATGTTTTGTGAGTAACATGACGAATATCTTCAAGCTGCTGTGAAATCTCATAGGTTTTCTTATTAAACTCTGAGATGGACGCTGAATTTCTGTTTAATAATTCTACAAAATCTGATATTTTGTCATCTATGCCTTTATTCCTGCTTAGCACATTCTCCTTAAAGTTAGTAAATTCCGAATTGATATTCCTAATATCGTGACTAAGTGCAGACAGTGAATCTGTTTTCTTAATCAAAGAATCAATCTCGGTACCAATATTTCTTATCTGTGCATCTAGGATTGGAAGGGAATCTGCCTTTGTTATCATTGTGCTTATCTCGCCTTTTAGGTTCGATATGCTCTCCTCAAGTCCTGACATTTTTTCTGTTTTTGAGGAAATCTCCTTTGTGTTCTGTCTTACTTGTTCAATCTCATTACTAAGATTAGAAAGTGATTCAGTTCTACCTGCTACTCCTTTGATATCTTCGCGTATCTTCTCAGTTTTTTCTGATACATGCATTATCATCTTGGTATTATTTCTAATGGAATCCATACTGTCAGCTACACTTTGTATTATCTTGTTGGTATCTGGCATGGATTCTTGTTTGTCACGAATTTTCTCTACATGATCCTGAAGTCTGTTTATCTGACTGTTGATCTTATCTATTAGATTAGAATGGGCCTTGACTTGACTCATTCCAGAAAATAGGCGCTGTGTATCCTCTTCTATTATGTTTAATTGTCTTGAATTTTTCTGGATTTGATCAAGTGACGAGTTTACCGATGATATCATGTCCTTTAAAGAAATCAATATCTTCTGATTCTCTACAAATATTTTTGACATTGTTTTAACTTCAGAGGCTAGAGTTTTGGTAGCTTCTGATATGGAAGCCATTTTTTTGACTGCATCATGTGTAGAATCTTTAGGCTTGGGTCTTGATTCTACTTTTTTTGATTTAGTCACTTCAAATTAGAATAAGATCAACCGATAAAAAAGTTAGGGTATTATTCTATATTATACAAAAAGGGAAATCCTGGTTTAGTTATTGACTAAAACAGGATCATGAAGACTTTCATGGAAAGTCTTTGCTACTAAACCATTTGCAGTTTCGAAGAACTGTTTTGGGCAAAACTCACAATTAAGCATGTATTACTGTACTATACGGTACTATTAATAACTGGGTAACTTTGCTATTACCATTCAATCATGTTTTTCAAGATGTATTGCAGCCGAATTTATGCAATATCTTAGACCTGTGGGATTTGGACCGTCATCAAAGAGATGGCCCAAATGGGCTCCGCAATTCTTGCACATTGCCTCGATTCTTAACATGCCATAACTGGCATCTTTCTCAGTTTTTACATTATCAGAAATTGACTCCCAAAAGCTTGGCCATCCTGTTCCAGAATCAAATTTTGTTTCTGAAGAAAATAGTTTAGTTCCACAGCATAGGCACTTGTAAATTCCCTCTTCTTTACAATCGTGATATATTCCAGTAAAGGGGGGTTCTGTTCCTTTCATTCTGCATATGTTATATTGTTCTGAAGTGAGTTTGTCCTTCCATGGGTCGCTTGACGAATCCATCTCTCATTCAATAGGTCTTTTAGGATTTAATCTTTGATAGTATTTCATATTTTCTAAAGCAGTCAGATACCCCAGGTATAATTCATCATAGATCAGCATACCCAATCATCATTCTGCAACGAGTTTTATCTTATAATGCCTTATATTGTGACCGATTTTGTCTCGTGATGATTATTTCATGTGTGAGAACGTCTCTTTTGTAGTGTAAAGTAACAATTTTTCACCAAATTGTTACCCTGTATCACATTGGATATTAAATAAAATTTTTCATAAACGTATCCATGATGAATGAGATATTAGAAAAACTCGAGTCTTCTGGTATTGGTGGAACTAAAAAGGTTGATCTAAAAAAGACATTTGGAAAGGAATGTGAAAGTATACTTGAGGAATTAAAATCAAAAGAGCAAATATTTATTGAAAAAAAGGGCGTGGCATATTTTATCTGGACTAAAGAGAATTACATTAAACATCTAACACAAAATGATCCCAAGTTCAAATTGATGCTTAACCTGTTAGGAAGCGTAAACTCCTCTCTAACAAAAGTACAAGCACATGCCGAGACTTTGGAAGAAGAACTGGAAAAACATTCATCACAAGAGAGTTTATCCCAAAATGATGATTTTGAAGGCGTGTTTAACAGTTCATTGAATGAATCATCTACCTCGATAGGCTGGGTTCCATTTACTAAAATCCGAGAGAAAGTCTGCGAGACTCATAATCTCTCAAAAGACAAATTCTATCAAATGGCATCAAATCTGATTGAAAATCATAAAGACCGATATGAAATTTCTTCTGGTGGTCAAGAAGGAATTGTAATGCGTGGGCTTGTTCATGGTTATGTGAGGAATATCTGATGTATCCATATCAATTACCACAAAATCCGTATCCAAGTAGTCCAACCCCGACAGAAAAAGATGCAAAAATACTTGGAGGTAGAAGACACAAAGAAGCAAAAGGTGCCATACTTGAATGCATAAAGGAACTAAATAGAAAAGTCGAAGGCAGAACTGCTGATAATGGTGATTTTCGAGTAATTACAGTTGTCCAAGATGTCGGTTCTGGAAAAACACATTTGGCTTTACATGTTAAAAGTCTCAAGGGTAGATACAATACAGAGTGCTCTTATGTTGATTTGTCCACAATCTCACCAAAGAGTGTATCTGGAATTTATGATGCAATACTCAAGGGATTTGATAATGAATTCTTTGTACAATTAAGAGCGAAATTCTTGAATTATCTAAAAGAAAATGCAGAACAGGGTGATAATTCTGCCAAAAAGTCACTTGATTATACTTTTGTAAACAAGCTTACTGGAATGACAATAAAGGAGAAAACTGAAGATATAATCAATGGAAAACAATTCGTATCTGTAGAAAACCTTGCAGTATTTCTAACTCACAAATTTAACTATCATGAATCTATTTTAATTAAAAATGTCATATCCAATTCTTTTGACGAAGTTAAAAACTTGGAAACACTAATTGGAATGTTATCATCAATATCTGGATTAACTCATAGATTCTTGGGAAAAATTCTTGTCTTTGAAATAGATGAGATTGATGGAAACAAAGATTCAATTGAACTAATCAAAGGTGTGATAAATGCTCATCTTCCTGCTTCTATATTGTTGCTAATATCTACACCATCTGGTTATTTGGAGATTCAAAATGAAAGTCCTTCTGTATTTGATAGACTAGAAAAGGCAAATTACAAAATAGATCTTGCAGGATCAAATTCTAAAGATGAACTTGCTGAAATTGTTACAGAATACATAATACATTCTGATAAAGATGGTAAATTCGGATCAGCAGAACAAAAAGAGTTGGAGGAAAAAATCCACGTCTTATATGATGAATTTTCAGAATTTAGAAATGTACGTTCTGTTATCAATATCTTGTATCAGGCAATGGAAAAAGCAATGCAGTCAGATTCTAAAAAGGTTGATGAAACGGTAATAGATGAAGCAATAAAACAATCCTATCCTGGACTTAGGGTGAGGGGAAGTATAATGAATATTCCAATATCTGATTTCTTGACAATACGACGAAATGGTGGTGACAATCAAAAGGAAATCAAAAAAGCAGTCAAGAGTCTAACCGCCTTTGCACAGGAAATGGGTACAATACAAAAACTTGAAAAACAAAACTTACTCCTTGATGCAATCTATGAAGATAATTTTGGATCAAAAGTGGGATTGGCTGTGATTGCAGACGAATTAGGCATTCCTGATCTAGACCAGATATCTGATATATCAAAATCAGCAATAGTAGACAAATTAATAATTCTAACAAACAAAAAGATTCAGACTCCTTACAATGCGACGATTGTAAACATTGACAAATCAAAGTTGGTAGACCTGATATACTTCAATAACAAGTATGATGGGAAGAAAATTGCTGAGGAAGATAATGAACGAATTGAACTCTTGGCAAAAACTCTAAGCATTATTTGAGAATTTTTCACAGCATATCTTTTTACAAAGTTATTACAAATTTCCTTTATGACCAATGAAGAACTAGAGAGATTTCTTTTAGAAAGACACAAAGACGTTACACTCTTTGATTATGAGGGAAAAAAGGTTCCTTGTATTATCCTAGATGAAAAGAAATTTGATAATATAATGAAAAACATTGCCGGAAAACCAGTCTCTGTAGAGACTAATCTTAACATATTGCAAGATGGACTTGGTCATGTTTTTGTCAGGATTACATTACAATTCTCACAAGGAAGCATTGAAGAAAAGTTTCTCATTTACGCAAATGAGAATATGGAATTTTTTGAGGCATTAGCAGAAACTACAATGCTTACTCTTTCATCTCCCAATTCTCCAATTGGTAGTACTAATGTATTCATGATACAACTTCCTAAACCTGAAAGAGCTCAGAATGCTTTGGAAATAATCAGAAAAGGATTGCATAAGTAAATGCGGTTGCCGGGATTTGGACCCGGGTCGCAGAATTGGCAATCCCGCATAATAACCAAGCTATACTACAACCGCTTAACCGATTTAGAAATTATTAGTCTATTAAAGGGTACTGTTTAGAATACCATTTTTTAACATGCTGTTGTGAAGATATGTTATGGATAAACAACTTGAAGAAAAAATAAATAAGAAAATTGCTGAGGTTGCAGACAAATCAAATGAAATTTTTAAAATTATAAAATCATTAGATGAATTAAAAACTCATTCTGATTCATTTGGTTATGGAATCGTAATTGGAAGACTGTACAATTCATTTTATTATCAATGCCGAAGAATTCTAAAACGTAATCCTACTAGTGAGGAGTTTGATGAATTCCTTGAAATTCTAAACAAGAAACAAAAAGAGATTCTTAACTCTCTGAAATTAAGCTAATGCAGGTTTTAGCAGAATTACTTTGAGCATTGGTGTGCAAGGTAGCTTTACACATGCACCATGTAATGCTTTTTTTGCTGCTTCAAGATGCTCTTTCTTAACATGAGCCTCCATGATCACTTGTCCAATCTCTATGCGTGCTGCTAAACTTACAGCTTTGCCAAATGCTCCACGCATTCCTTCCGACAATCTGTCTGCACCTGCTGTAGCAATCATCTTGTTCTCTCTTAACAGGATGTGTGGGTATACTCTTAATGTGGAATAATAGCCTGTTTCGCCTGTAACTGTTTCAATTGCCTTGTTTGCAGATAATCTTGCAGCTTCAATTGCCATGTGTCTTATCTGCATCTTTTGTTGTGAACAAAGCTGTACACAAAAATCATAATCACCATCTTTTTTTCCTCCGTAAAACTTTGCAATTTTTATCTGAGGTTTACCCTTGATGTACTTCTTCCTTGTATATGGTTGGCCATTTCCAACGCGGTAATTTGCTCCGTGCATGATAACACTTTTTTTGTTTCAAGCCCTATATTTTAACCGTGAGCTCATCTCATGTTTCCTAGGTATTGCCTATTCGTTTTTCTTTATGATACTCTTATCTATTAATTTTGGAAATACTTGTTTGAATTGACAAGATCTATTATATTGCTAATGGTTCAATGAATTTCAATGTCCGAGTTAGAGTCTAAAGTAGAAGGAGTTCTAGTAAAAGACCACGCTCTAGTATCTGATAAAGACATGCAACATGTCTTAGAACTAAAAGGATTTGGAGAAATAATTAAAAAGAAATTTTTTCTCAAGCCGTTTGAATCTTTATACTTGTTATATGTTGACAAACTAAAACTCTTCAGAGGTACACATCTGATGGATTTTGATACTTTGATGGCAGAATGCATGAAGATTGATCCTGACTCTTTTACAAAATTTTTGATATACCGTGATCTTAGAACAAGAGGATATATTCCAAAAGAAGGATTTGGATTTGGTTCTGATTTTCGAGTATATGAGCGAGGACAATTTGGTGAAAAAGGTGCAAAATATGTCATATTTGGATTGACTGAAGGTAAGCGTGAAAAGATTGGATTATTGCAAAAACAAATCGAAGACATTACTACCATGGGTAAGGAACCAGTGCTTGCAGTGATTGAAAGAAGGGGAGAAGTCATCTATTACAAAGTATCAAAAATTCAATTCCATCAAAATAAAGATCAACCTGGATTTTCTAATATAGATTCTTAAATACAATAAAACCATTTTTCATGTGTGGAGTTTAAAGAGATTTACTGTTTTAATTGTAAGAAAAGTTTAGGAAGATATAATGAAAAATATTTTTCAGAACAGCGAATAAACGAGATTATCAAAGCAAATCACTCATCACATGTTTACGAAGGACATGAAATAGTAGTAAAAAGAATCACTGTAACTTAAATCCATATGTGATTGGAG
>JAGWGA010000150.1 GCA_028867675.1 Nitrososphaerota archaeon
CCTCAAAGTTATTGTCAGTAGAATTTTCAATTTTATTTGCAGGAATCATTGTGTTAAATGGCCTTTCTCAGAGGCAATCTGGAGAATCAATCGGGAAAAAACATGTCATAAAAATCAGCCTGACAGTTACCGCATTTTTCCTCATTGCAATACTTGGTTTTTTACTAACAGAGCCTGGATTTTACAAAAATCCAATCCACCAGATTGTGGCAATCAAGACTGACATGGACAATTACAACCGAGATGTTTGGTTTATTGCATATCCAACCATACAAGGCCTAGAGCCAACACGAATGCTTTTGCTTTTCCATTACACATTATTTCCAAGCCCCATTGTTCATACTATACCTGGAGCATATCCCAACTCTACATTCAAGCTTGAATGGAACAGCCCTCCCACCAACTCAAGCATCCCACTTAGCGCATTTTTCTTTGTTGGGATGATTTACATTATCAAAAAAATACGAACACTCAAGGACGGTATCCCGGAACTTCTCCTCTTGATCTGGTTTGTCAGTACGTTTTTTACCACACTGATGATTGCAAGAGATCTTTCACTTGAAAGATACATGTTGCCATTTTTGATT
>JAGWGA010000151.1 GCA_028867675.1 Nitrososphaerota archaeon
ACAAAGAAGAAGATCTTAGAGGATGTATAGGATTTCCAACGCCAGACAGAAAACTATACCAATCTCTTTTGGATGCAGCTATATCATCAGCAACAGAGGATCCTCGATTTTTACCTGTAAAATATGATGAATTAAACAAGATCACTTTTGAAGTGACAGTTTTGACTCCCCCAGAAGTGGTGAAGGTGCAAGATCCATCAGAGTATCCATCCAAGATAAGGGTTGGCAGGGATGGATTAATTGTAAAATGGGAATTTGGTTCCGGTCTTCTACTTCCTCAGGTCCCTGTAGAATATGGATGGAATGAAGAAGAATTTCTAGATCATACATGCGAGAAGGCAGGAGCGCCATCTGATCATTGGAAACAAAAAGGTACAGTGATTTTACGATTCGAGGGGATTGTATTCAAAGAAACAGAACCAAATGGCTCAGTGGTGCGAGTAGAACTATAGTATTTTGCCTTCGGTTTTGTCAAGTTTATGGCTCACGCCGTTAAACCCAACTTGCTTCCATCCACTGGAAGGATTACTGGCATCGCATTACCTAGGTTCCCCTTCATTGTTTCAACTGAAAGCCCACTAGGATTG
>JAGWGA010000152.1 GCA_028867675.1 Nitrososphaerota archaeon
ATCGCCGTTGCCCAAGCACAGTTCGGCGCGCGCCCGATCTATTCGCTGCGCGGACCGGACGAATTTTCCCACGATCCGCTCGATATAGGACAATATATTATATCAAGTGCGGAACACGTGATACAAAATAAATTCCAAACTGGAATTTTTTAATTTACAGTAATGGATCAATTTGGGATTTGGTTTAAGATATGGTTCAGTCGATCTTTTCTTTGGGCATAAAGATGAATGATTCAGGTGCAAGAGGTAACAAAATATGGATATCTGCCCCTTTTCCTTTTCCTTCAGATTCTGCCCAAATCTTTCCCCCATGTCCTTCCACCAGTCCCTTGCATACTGCCAATCCCATTCCTGTTCCCCCATGTTCTCGTGTCATGCTAGCATCTACCTGATAGAATTTTACAAAAATTTTGTCAATGTTTTCCCGAGTTATGCCAATACCATTGTCTTTTACTATAACATGTGCATTATTTTTTTCAGAGTATAGTTTTATGGTCATTTTTCCATTTTGTTTGGGACAAAAATCCAAGCTGTTGAGGATCAAGTTTGATATCACTTGATCTATTCGAGAATCATCACACAGTAC
>JAGWGA010000153.1 GCA_028867675.1 Nitrososphaerota archaeon
ACTTTTTGTCACAAATGCATGGGCGTAAGAATTCGGAATGCTCGGGATTATTATGACTGATGAGATTACTAGAATGATCACGATTGCAAATAATTTATTTTTATTGTAGAATTTGATCATTTGATACGTATTACAAATCTATGATTTACTATATTGCTCTTGCTCAATTTGTGGTACAATCATCGAATACATGCTGTTACAATATGCGACATAATTTTTTTATCTTGCATTCGATTATTGTACTATAAGACTTTTAAATGACTGAAATAACTTATTTTCTAGTGAATAATAAACTAGTTGCATTATTATTATCTGGGGTTATTGCATCCGGCTTGATTTATACTCATCCTGCATATGCCCACAATTTTGGTGGAGATGAAAGTGCTTCATGGTTGGCTAAAGTTGCTGAAATAAAAACTGAAGTCAACAATGTATCCAAACATGTAGGGCAAAAAGATGTCATTGATTACTATGCCGATGCACTGGGTGAATATTGGAATTCAAATGATACTAGGGAAATGGGAGAGCGAAATACTTTGCTACAAACGGAGATTCCTGCAACTATTAACGCTACTTTGGATGAC
>JAGWGA010000154.1 GCA_028867675.1 Nitrososphaerota archaeon
AAGACGGGAAATCGTGACTTGTTTTCAATTGCAATATCTGACAGCAGGGGGAATCTGGTTTACCACAATTCTGGAACTGTAAAGGGGCACATTGAGATTCATAAAATAAACACATTGGGCAAAGATGAAAATCATCAAGAGAAAAATTCTAAATAATTTTTAAAATAAAAAATTAAGGAAGGAGTTTTGTAGCTACTCCGATTAGCTTACTGCACATTTTCTGTCAAGTTTTACTCACAAAATGTCCCGGACTCGTACTGACTGTCAGCAAGAGAACCCCCGGGCCCGCTCTTTCTAATACTAGGGTCTTTTACAATATATTCACAAAAGCTCGAAAAACTAGCCACCAGAGTATAGGGACTGATTACAATATAGGAATGGTAGTGTATGAATAAAAAACCACTACGACCAACTCTTTCTCTTTCTCAGATAACGGTTCATAATGAGACTGACCCAATCAGGTCATTCTATTCTGGGATAAAGGCTGAAGAAACCAGAACCTCATACACAAAAACACTCAAGGAGTTTTTATTCTCTATTGAGGATCTAAATGGAACTTTTGAGGAAAGAGCAAAACAATTTGT
>JAGWGA010000155.1 GCA_028867675.1 Nitrososphaerota archaeon
TTGTAATTTGATTCCGTGGTTATCTTGAAGTATTGTTCTTACTGCATTAAGATACCCTTTTTGTGTACTTGCGGATAATTTCCAGCTGCAAGTCATTACACCATGGAGTACCTGTATTATTTCACTATAATTTTTATTTTTATCATATTCTTGCCTTGCAATTATAACAAGTTCATTAATTCTTTCATTTCTATCATAGATGTCAGATAATTCACGGTTCATAGATGACGAGATTTCATCATTACTAATCATTTTGTATAAGCAGGTATGATATAGCCTCTAAAGGGATTGATCGATCAATTCTGTTAACCAATTGCTTTGATCATTTGATCTAGGTTTTTTTTGATTTTTTCATCCGTAGAAATAATTTTTAATTTAGGTTTTGTCATGTTATTATATAATGAAATATCCTATTGTCACTTCTTGTAAGCGTGTCTTGATATATCTCATGTCTTGTTCTAATCGTTTTCCAAGGTTTTCACCTTTTTTCAGAGTGTCAAGTATGATGGGTCTGATAGCGTAAATTCTATCATATTGATATTTTCCACATATACACTTTAAACTTTACAGGGTGTAA
>JAGWGA010000156.1 GCA_028867675.1 Nitrososphaerota archaeon
TACAAATCATCAAAGGATCGTATTTTGCTACATTTAATGTTGATGCAAAGAGTGAAGGGACATCAGAAATTGCACTTCTTGCAAATGAAATTCCTTTGTCAAAATTTGATGTCAACGTGATAAGTATTACCCCTGATGTAAATATACAATCATCTGATTTTGGAGAGTCAGGTGTTCCAATGTCATCTGAAATAACTGCCACATACAAGCAAGTTCCATTAAAAGGCCTTAAAGTTGACTGGAAAGTGGATGGGGCAACAATTCAGAATATGGACTCTATTATTGATTCTAATGGGAAAGCAAAAATGACTTTCATAGCAAATAGCCCTGGTCCGGTTCACATAAGTGCAAGTGTCTCAGGTGGTTTGTATACTGTTACTACATCTTCAAAAGATGTAACCATTAATGCTCCGCTTGCTAGTACATCTGAAAACACACCAAAAAATAATTTATCAATGTTAGGTGGTATTGATCCACTGATGTTAGTTATACCGGTGGTTATAGGTATTGGGATATTGATTTTTAAGAAACGTGAGATGTTTGAAGAGATGTCTGAAAAATTTAATCTATCTGAAA
>JAGWGA010000157.1 GCA_028867675.1 Nitrososphaerota archaeon
CAACACAGTTAAGCAATTCTGGAAAAGGTTTAGATTTTGGACAATTTTGTTCTGCAAGTTCATCTTCTGCAACAGGAGTTGATTTTTCAGATACCGAGGGAATAGCTGTTGCAAGACATTTTAGTGGAGCGTCAAATGGAACACAGCCATTAGGATCTTGCACGGCAACCAATTTGGGTGGGACTGTAAATCTTGTTGGAGGCACATTACTAAATCATGTAGTAAGACAAAATAAAACTCTGAACGGACAATCTCCCGGAGGCAGATTGGGACAAATTTCTACAAATAACATAGCATTTTCAAATGCATGGCCAATAATACAATTATTTGATTTTTCAGTATTTCCCACCAAAGTTACAGTTCAATATTATAAAGCTGGAGGTGTACAACAGGTTGAACTTAATTTTGATCAAATCCCAGGAAAGATGATACGAGCTGTAACTAACAGACCAGATTTTCCACGCGGTTCCCAAGTTCAAGCTGATTTGATTGATCCTCAACTTAACATTGATCCGACCGAAGAGGATTCATGGACGTGGGGAGCTTCTGCAAGCAATAACACATTATTTTATCA
>JAGWGA010000158.1 GCA_028867675.1 Nitrososphaerota archaeon
CCACCCGGATTCAAAGGAGGACTGCCAACTGGTGTTGGTTGTGAAGGCACCATGACTGGAATTATTTCAGGTAGCGGTAGCTACTATTGGACTGATGCCAAATTTCCAGATGGAAGTCATGAATTATTGAATATCTTTGGGTATTCTAAGTTATCATGTCCTGTACATTCAATACCGACAGATTTCAGCACTCACACAAACCCACAGGCAGGTTTGACATTTTATAATGGAAAAATGAAATTACTAGTTAGTACCAATAATCAAATATCATCTGCTCTGAAGCTTTACATGTCTACTGATTCCGATATGATAAAACCGGGACAGCCAATTGGGATTACAATCTCAGTCCACAATATACTTGCAACTCCTGTAGAGATCACTTCACAAAATAATTGGTCATACCAAAATGTAAGCACTGGACCATGCTCTACAATTGGATATGGAATTTCAATTCTAGATGGATTCTATGATACAAGTAATATGACACAAGGCAAGAGTTTGAGTCTGTTTAATCCTGGAATCTTATGTCCTGTTATTCAAGAGACTGCCAAGGTGTACGAGTTCCAACCTCAA
>JAGWGA010000159.1 GCA_028867675.1 Nitrososphaerota archaeon
CTATCTAATTCTGATAGGATCTCATCATTTAGAGAAATGGATACTATAGGCATAGTATCGTTATTATTAAGTATCTTATAAGTTTAGCAACAATAATTATTAATATTTTATAAATTTATTAATAACTCGCGAACAAAATCCGTGTTGATTATAGGCATCAAGGCAGCAATATTGGCCATAGTAACTATCATACCCTTATCTGGTTATGCATTATGGGTATCTGAACAAAATAATAATTCTAATCAGCAGGTTTCTGATCAACATAAAGTACTAGTTACTTTTTATCCAATTTACCAATTCACAAAAGCTGTTGGTGGAGACAAAGTTGATGTCTCTGTAATTATTCCATCTGGGGTTGAACCACATGATTGGGAACCTACAATACAAGATATTGAAAATTTCAAAAGGGCGAACATGATAATCATAAATGGCGCTGGACTTGAGCCGTGGGTTTCAAAACTTGTTTCTGCAAACTCAAATATGATTATTGTTGATTCCAGTAAAAATATTCAGTTATTAAAACATGATAACAATATGACAGATCCTCATATATGGCTAGATCCGATTCTAGTT